>JABUTE010000281.1 GCA_021443825.1 Bacillota bacterium | reverse complement strand
CGGGTCGAATTCCTCGCCAAGCACCTGCTGCAGCAGCTGCTGCGGCGCGTGCAGCCGGCCGTATTGCCAGATATGGGTGCGGTTCCATTGGTTGATCGGTGCGAAATCGCCCTTTGCCAGGCAGCCTTCCACATCGACCTCTTCCTTCATTTTTTTGAGGAAATGGGCGCCGTAGGCACTTCCCAGGGCATAGGAGGGGAAGTAGCCGATGCTGCCGCCCGACCAGTGGACATCCTGCAGAACGCCCTCCCGGTCATTGGGCACATCGACCCCCAGGTATTCCTTATACAGCCGGTTCCACTCCGCCGGCAGATCGTGCACCGAAAGCTCTCCTGCCATGACTCTCTTTTCCAGCTCGTAGCGGACCATGATGTGCAGGGAATAGGTGACCTGATCGGCCTCGGTGCGGATCAGCGACGGCTGCACCTTGTTGACCGCCCGGTAGAGATCCTCTGCGGTAAAGGAGGAAAGCTCGGGCCAAAGCTCTGCGATCTTGGGCCATGCGAAGGCCGTAAAGCCCTTGCTTCTTCCGATGATGTTCTCGTAGAAGCGGCTCTGGCTTTCATGAATGCCCATGGAGACACCGCCGTCCAGCACCGTATAGGCCAGGTCGTCTGCGGCGCCGCTCTCGTACAGGGCATGGCCGCCCTCATGGACCACACTGAAGAAGGACTGAGAATAATCGCCGGTCCTGTATTTGGTGGTGATGCGCACATCGTGGTGGGAGCCCATGCTGTCGGTGAAGGGATGCTCAACGGTGCCCAGGATGCAATGGTCCGGATCCAGCCCGATCACGTTCATGACCCAATGGGAAAGGGCCTCCTGCTTTTCGTCGCTGAAGCAGCCCCTTACCGCCTTGTCGTCCACCTGCGGCTTTTCGCCGATGGCCCGGATCAGCGGAACCAGACGACTGCGCAAAGCGCCGAAGAAGGCTTCGCACTTTTCCATGGTAAGACCGTCTTCGAATTCGCCCAGCCAGTAATCGTAGGGCTTCTTTTCAGGGGCGCAGTAGGCGGCAAACTTCTTCGCATCGGCAAAGATCTGCTCCAGATAGGGCTCAAAGAGAGCAAAATCGCTCTTTTCCTTTGCTTCGTGCCATACGGCATTGGCCTTGGAAAGCAATGCGGTATGGGCCATATATTCGTCCATGGGGATCTTTTCCATGGTGCGGATGTCTTTGATCAGCAGCTCGACCATGCGGGCCTGCTTTTCGGTAAGCTGCGCCTTGTTTTCGTCCAGATATTCCAAAAGCTCCACCGTTTCTTTGCCGGTGGAAAGACGGTAGATCTCTCCGGACAGAATTCCCATGGTATGGGCTCTGTTTTCGGCGCTGCCCTTAGGCGCAACGGTCTCTCCGTCGTAGTTTAATACCGACATGGCGTGGGAGTAAGCGCTCAGCTTGCTCTGCAGCTCCATTAGGTCGTGAATGGCTTTTTCAAGATTCATACTCGTTTCCTTTCTGCTCATTGCTTATCGTAATACTTCTTTCCGGCATCGGGAAGAAAATAGGTGCGGATATAGCCGTCGGTGGACAGAACCACGAATTCGTTGGTGTCTTCGATGTAATAGCAGGTGTCACCGTCTTCTTTTTCGGTTTTATGAAGAGCCGACGGATCGTTGATCACATCGCTGGCCGCCTGCTGATAGCTTTCTTTGGAATCGAAGCCCATTTCGATGCCGTGCTTTTCGTAGTGCTGGGTCAGCAGCTTATTGCTGCGGAATCGGTACTCGGTATAGGACGCCGGCTCCGGCTTGGGATCTGCGGGCTGCTCCTGCTGGGGCGGGGCCTGCGGCTGTTCTTGCAGGGAGGGCTCTGTCGCCGGCTCCTGGGCGGCCGGATCGGGGCCGTCGTCTTCTACGAGAAAGATCTCCCCGGAGGGCTGCAGGGGCTGCACAGCATCGCCGGGGGTGCTGCCCTGCTCCTTTAAGGCATTGACATACAAGACCGCAACGAGAACGAAGGCGATCAGCAGGATCAGCTTTTTCTTCTGTTTTTTATTCATGGCAGGAATGCTCCTTCTCATATGCTTCGATGGCCTGCTGCAGGCTCATCCGGTTGGCGCCCCCTGCAAAATGCGGGTCTTTTCGCTGCACCGGATCGTCTTCCCAGCCGCAGACCGGGCAGATCTCGTAGCCGCCCTTTTCTTCAAAGACGAGGCGCTTGCACACCGGGCAGGGATAGGAGCCCGCCGCAAAGCCCTCTGCGCTCTCCTCTTCAGGCCGGTCAACAGAGCGGGCCGCAGGCTCCGCAGAAAGGATCTTCTGCAGCTCGACCTTGTAGCCGTCGGGATCGGAAAGAAAGGCGGAATAGACGGGAAACCGCTCATGGTATGCAGGCTCCTGCAGCACGCAGACGGCCTGCTCCTTCAGACGGGCGAACAGAAGGTCCACCTCTTCGGTGCTATTGCAATTGAAGCTGATGCAGGGACTGTAATCGCCGGTGGGCATGGGTCTTCCGTCGCCGTATTGGCAAAAGCCCAGATAACCGTAACCGGTATCGAAGATGATGCACTGGCCTCCTCCCTGCACCTGGCTGACGGAAAGCCCCAGCAGGCCGGTATAAAAGGCGACCGTGGCCTTAATGTCGCTTACCGGAAAGAAGATGACCGAGCTTTCGATGGTGTTTTCTGCCATTTAGATGCCGACCTCCTTGGGTCCGTTTTCCGTAAAGATCACCGCCGATTTGAAGCCGATGCTCTTTACCAGATCAATGGCCGGATCATAGGCAAGGCACAGATTGCTCGTCTCGTGGCAGTCGCCGGTAATGGTGATGCGGCCGCCTCGTTCGAAGATTGCGCGAAGGATGGCATCCGACGGATAGAACCGGTCAAGACGCTTACGGTAGAAGGAGCTGACATTCACCTCGAAGACGCTGTCAAGAGGCATCAAGGCGTCGAGGGCGTCGTTGTAGGCCCGGATATAGCGGGGATCGGTCTCGTCGAGCAGGGCGTTTGCCTTGTTGAACTTGGTCAGATAATCCAGATGGCCGATGATATCCACCTTTTTAAATTTCTGCGGAATGGAAGCTTCCATTTCGTAGAACAGACGGGCCAGCTGATACATATCGCCGCCAGCAAGGCGATCCGCCAGATCGAACAGATCCTGCGGCTTCTGATCGACCATGGTAAAGGTATCTCCTTCTTTAAAGCAATGCACCGAGGCGATGACCAGCTCGTAGCCGGAAAGGTCGTCGGTGGTCCAAAGATCGGCCTCGCAGCCGCAGAGGATCTCCATGCGGCCCCGATATTGCTCCTTTAAGGCGGCAATGTCCTTTTTATATTGAAGAACGCCCTCCTCGCTCATCGACCAGTAGGCTGCTCTTCTGTCATAAAGATGGCCGGTAAAGCCCAGGCCCTTCATCCCCATTTCGCATGCGGCAGCAGCCATGGTCTCAAGGCTGTCGTGGCCGTCGCAATAGGTGGAATGGGTGTGATAGTTATACGGAAATCTCAATTCCATAATAGGTCTCCTTCTAATAGTACGGGAATGGATCCGGCGACGCTGATTTGGGGCGGGGCCACATGGCATTCATAAGCCAGGATCTGCACCCCGGCCGCCTTTGCTCTTCGCAGGGCATTGCCGAAAGCCGGTTGTGTCCTGTCGTTGGGAACAAGACCGCGCATGCCCTCCATCTGAACGATAAACAGGATGGCTGCTTCATAGCCTTCTTCTTTTGCCCGGATCAGCCCTTCGATGTGCTTGATGCCCCGCTGGGTCGGCGCGTCGGGAAAGGCGGCAATGCCGTTCTCTTCCAGCGTCACGCCCTTGACCTCCACAAAGGCCTTTCTGCCTTGCGTATCCTGCAGAAAAAGATCAAAGCGGGAATCGCCGTGGGTGGTCTCCGGGCGGATGATCTGCAGGGGGCCGAGGCCCTCCAGCCTTATAACGCCCTCTTCAAAGCCTTCCTTTGCCAGCCGGTTGGGCGCCTGGCTGTCCATATTGATCTGCAAGATGCCCCTTGGGGTCACCTTTTCGACGGCGATGAGGGAATATTGCAGCTTGCGGCTTCCCATGCGGCCGGCGTGGTTTTCGATATAGACCGAAGCGCCTTGGGGCAGCAGCTCTTTGCAGCGGCCGGTATTTTTTACATGGGCGGCGGCGATGAGCCGTCCCGAAGGATCGACGCCGACGATGCTTCCGGGCAGGATGTCCTGTTCCTGCTGCGGCATCACATGGGCGATGAACCTGTTGGGACGGGCAACAAAAACGGCCCGTTCAAGATCTTCATATCTCATACGATTCAAAAATGCCCCGGCGCAGCTGCTCCGGGGCCGAAACGGTCGGGGTCTATACTTTCTTTCCTCTTCTGGAGTAGGCTCTTGCAAGACCGCCCTCAGAGGTCTCTCTGTAGCGCTGGTTCATGTCCAGACCGGTGTAGTACATGCTCTTAAGCGCGATATCGTAGCTGATATTTCTGGTACCGGTCAGGAAGTAAGAGATATTGGCCGAGTTGATGGCGCGCATGGCTGCGACTGCGTTGCGCTCGATGCAGGGGATCTGCACCAGTCCGCAGATGGGGTCGCAGGTAAGGCCCAGGTGGTGCTCCAATGCCACTTCTGCGGCATATTCGATCTGGTTGATGTTATAGCCGAACATCTGGCCGCAGGCAGCTGCTGCCATGGAGCAGGCAACGCCTACCTCTGCCTGGCAGCCGCACTCCGCACCGGAAACGGAGGCATTGCGCTTTGCCAGCTCACCGAAGATGCCGGCAACGCCCAGAGCCTTTGCGATATCCATATCGGAAAGGCCGCGCTTATCTTTGAAATAATAGAGCACGGCAGGAAGCACGCCGCAGGAGCCGCAGGTGGGAGCCGTTACAACAACGCCGTTGTCGGCATTCTCTTCGCTGACCGCATAGGCATAGGCCGAGACCATCTGGCACTCCACCAGCTCGGCATGCTTGTTGATAACGATGTGCTCCAG
>JABUTE010000141.1 GCA_021443825.1 Bacillota bacterium | reverse complement strand
CTGCAGACAGCACAGCACGAGCTTGCCGAAGCACAGATGCAGGAAGCCGCGATGAAAGAGGCTCTTCTGAAGACCCTGGATACCATCGAGCAGGCAAGCCGAAACGAAGAAAAGGCAGCAAAGCTTGCAGAAGAGCTGCGGGTTTTAGGCGGCCGGCTTTCGGCAAGAGAACGGCTGCTGGAAGAGCTGGAGCGTTCTTATGAAGGCTACGGAGGCGGTGTCCGTTTTCTGATGAACCGGAATATGAAGGGCATCATCGGCGTTCTGGGCGAACTGCTGCAGGTGCCTGCCGGCTGGGAGCTGGCCATTGAAACGGTGCTGGGAGCCAAGATGCAGGATATCGTCTGCCAAAACGACGCGGCTGCCAAGGCTGCCATCGAGCAGCTGAAAAAGAACCAGGCAGGAAGGCTGACCTTTTTGCCGGTGGATGATCTGCGGGTGCAGAGGCTTCCTTCTGCGGAGGCGGTCAAGGGCTGCCCCGGCTTTCTGGGCCTTGCGGCCGAGCAGGTATCCATTCGGGGTGGATATCAGCACATCGTCGATTACCTGCTGGGCAAGGTGGTCATCTGCGATGATCTGGACCATGCCCTGGCCATGTCCTCCCGCAGCGACAGCGGTCTGCGCTTTGTTACCCTTGAGGGAGAGATCGTCAGCGCGGCCGGTGCCATTACCGGCGGCAGCTTTAAGCACAATACGGCCAATATCCTGACCCGCAAGGCAGAGCGGGAAAAGCTGCAGAAGCAGCTGCTGCAAAACGAACAGCAGCTGCAGCAGATCACAGACGAAAAAGCGGCTGCGGCCGGCGCCCTTGCCCAGGCTGCGAAGGAACGGGAAAAGGCTGCGGAGGCCCTCTCCCGGATGCAGACCGAAAAGGCACTAAAAGAAAGCAGTCTTCAGCTGCTGGAGAGTCGCTTAAAAGAAGAAGAGGGAGAATCCCACCAGCGGGGCGAAGAGCTGACTGCCCTGCAAAAGGAGATCCTGGTGACCGGCGAAGAACAGGCCAAGGCCCTGCAGAAGCTGCAGACCTGCGAGCAGACCATGGAAACCGACCGAGACGCACTGGAAAAGAACGCCGAGCAGCTGGCAGAGCTTCAGCAGCGCTTTGATACCCATCGGGAGGCGATGGCAGCCCTCCGGCTGCAGGAGGCCTCCGCAGCCCAGAAGCGAAAAGGGCTGGCCTACCGGCTGGACGATATGAAGCAGGCGGCCGCCGAGCTGACCGCAGAGATCGGAGCAAAGCAGCAGCTTCTGGAAAAGAACAGCCTGCTGCGCCGGCAGACCGACGCCTTCACCGAGAGCGCAGGCGAGGTGCTCGACCGGCTGCAGATACACAAAAAAGAGCTGGAGCAGTCGGTGGCAGCGCTGGAAGAATCCCGCAGAACGCTGGAGCAAAAGCGCCTGACCGGGGAAGAAGAACGGCGCAGCGCCGAAAGCGCCCTGTACGACAAGCAGATGCTCAAGCACGAGGCAGAGCTTCGCCTGGCCCGCTGTGAGGCCCATACCGACAGCTTTAAGGATAAGCTCTATGACGAATTCTCCATGACCTATGCCCAGGCCTACGAGCTGGCAGACCCTCAGTTCGTGCTCAGCAAAGGCATTCGGGAATCCAGAGAATTCAAAGACCGCATGCGCTCCATCGGCAACGTGAACATCGGCGCCATCGAAGAATACAAGGCGGTGCGGCAGCGGTACGATTTTCTTACCGGTCAGCGCAGCGACCTGCTGCAGGCCATCAGCCAGCTGAATACGGTCATTGAAGATACGGATCAGCTGATCCGGGATATGTTTAAAAAGAGCTTTGACAGCGTTGTGGAAAACTTCGAGACCACCTTTAAAGAGCTGTTCAACGGAGGAAACGCAAGGCTCAGTCTGGCAGATCCCGACAACCCGATGGAAAGCGCCATCGAGATCGAGGCACAGCCTCCCGGCAAGAAGCTTCAGAACATCAATCTGCTGTCGGGCGGCGAAAAGACCATGACGGCCATCGCTCTCATGTTTGCCGTTCTCCGCTCCAAGCCGACACCTTTCTGCATTCTGGATGAGGTGGAGGCCGCCCTGGACGAAAACAACATCCGCTGCTTTGCTTCGTATCTGAAGAAATTCAGCAAGACCCAGTTCGCTCTGGTCACCCACCAGCGGGCGACCATGGAGCATGCCGATGTGATGTACGGCGTCACCATGGCAGAGCACGGGGTATCAAAAATGCTTTCCCTCAAGCTGGGCGACCAGATCGCATTATAACCGCCGAAAGGCAGAACAGGAATCAGTACTATGGCAGAAAAGAAAACAGGTTTTTTCGGTAAACTGGCACAACGGCTGGAAGATATCATAACCTTCCGAACGACGCCCGATGAAACGACTGTCGATGATCTGGAAGAGATCCTCATCGCTTCCGACATCGGTATGGATACCACCCTGCAGATCACCGATGAGCTGCGGGCCCGCATCCGCGCGGAATACCTTAATGACGGCAGAGAATTTAAGAATTCCTTAAGAGAAATCATCACAAAAATGATGGATAAGGGTGATAGACTGAAGCTGTCTGACCAAACGCCTCTGATCATTTTGTGCATCGGAGTCAACGGGGTGGGCAAGACCACGTCCATCGCCAAGCTGGCTTACCGGTTCCGCTCCCAGGGCAGATCGGTGCTGCTGATCGCCGCCGATACCTTCCGCGCGGCTGCCGCAGAGCAGCTGAGCGTCTGGGGCGAGCGATTGGGCGTTCCCGTCATCAAGCATGGAGAGGGCGCTGATCCTTCGGCGGTCATCTTCGACGGCCTGGCGGCGGCCAAATCCAGAGGAACCGACGTGATCATCTGCGATACGGCCGGAAGACTGCACAATAAAACCAATCTGATGAATGAGCTTGCCAAGATGAACAAGGTCATTTCAAGAGAATATCCGGATGCGGCAAGAGAGACCCTGCTGATCCTGGATGCAACCACAGGGAAGAATGCCATTTCCCAGGCGACGGAATTCGGCAGCGTTGCCGATCTTACAGGCATCATCCTGACCAAGCTGGACGGAACCGCAAAGGGAGGCATCGTCGTCACCCTGTCCAACGAGCTGGATCTTCCCGTCAAGTTTATCGGCGTGGGAGAAGGAATGGAAGATCTGAAGGTCTTCGATCCCGAGGAGTTTGCCGGAAGCATTTTTGAGGAGCAATAATCAGAATGAACGAAAAAGACTACGGTCTGGAATATGAAAAAGAGGTCCTGGCTGCCTTCGACCGTATGAAAAACAAATACGATAGTCCGGAGGGCGAAGCGAAGCAGGAGGCTGCCGCACCGGCTGCGGCTTCTGTCAGCGACGAGACCCGGGTGTTCGCAAAACCGGTCGATCTGCAGGAGGATCCTCTGGTAAAAATGGCAGACGATGCTGCCTCCTTTGAGCAGTTCATCGAGGCAGAGCTGGGAAAGCCTGCCGCGCAGACTGACGATATTCTGGAGCTTTTAGAGCAGGATACGGTTTTAGCAGAGCCTGCAATACCGGAAGCCGCAGCTCCTGCTGCAGAAGCGGTCTCTTTTGCTGCGACCCCCCAGCCGGCTCCACAGCCGGCAGCAAAAAAGGTGCCTGCACAGGAAAGTGGTGAACCCATGGGAAAGAAAAAGAAAAAGAAAAAAAAGCGCAGCGTATGGAAGATCCTTTGGCGAGTCTTTCTCTGGCTGGTGCTGATCTTTGCCGTGGCTGCCATCGCAGCCGGTGTTGTGGTCGGACGCAAGGTGCTTGCCATCATCGAGGATACTCCCGAGATCAATCCCGACAACATCTATGAGCTTCTGGGCGAGAATTCCGTTTTGCTGGACGGCAACGGAAACTTCCTGGAAAACATCTATGCCGGCGATGCGCTGCGCTCCAACATCGAGTACGGAGAGCTGCCGGAGGATCTGGTCAATGCCTTTGTCAGCATCGAAGACAAGACCTTCTTCGACCATCACGGCTTCAACTACATCCGTCTTGCCGGCGCCGTCTTTTCCAAGGTGAGCGGGCAGAGCGACCGCATCAGCGGCACCTCCACCATCACCCAGCAGCTGGCCAGAAACCTCTATCTGACCGATGTGAAGAGCGAACGCTCCATGGAGCGAAAGATCCGCGAGGCTTACTACACCATCGTGCTTGAGAATTCCCTTTCCAAGGAGCAGATCCTGGAGGCTTACCTGAACACCATCTATCTGGGCTACAACTGCAACGGTGTCGCCGCTGCAGCCGAAGCCTACTTCAGTAAGGATGTGCAGGAGCTGAACCTGCTGGAATGCGCTACCCTGGCATCGCTTCCTCAGAGCCCCAACAAGTATGCGCCCATCAAGAGAGTCGCGGCCGATTCGGTCACCGATCCCGATTCCCTTGATATCATCACGAAAGATGAGGAGTGGATCGTCTACTACAACGATTCTGCCAAAGACCGTACCAACCTGGTGCTCTACTTTATGCACGAGCAGGAGAGGATCTCCGATGGGGAATACGAAGCAGCCAAAGCAGACAGCGTGCGCAATTACATCAACCCCGGCACCAACGCTACCACCTACAGCAAGTATTCCTATTTCGTCGACTATGTAAAGGATCAGGTGCTGGAGGATCTTCAGGATTACATGGGTTATACCTATGAGGAAGCAGCCAAGCTGCTGTATACCGGCGGTCTGACCATCAAATCGACCTTAGACACCCAGATCCAGGACATTCTGGAGGCCGTCTACAGCGATCCCGATAACTTCCCCGATGTGGGCTCCCTGAAGCTGGATAAGAAGAAGAACATCCTCTATCAGAACAGCAATGAAAAGATCCTGCTCTATTTAAAGGACAATATGTTCAACGAAGAGGGCAACTTCGTGCTGCAGCCCGATGAGTTCGAGTGGAAGAGCAACGGCGATCTGGTGATCTACAAAGGCCACCGCCTGAACATCTACAATACAACCGTCGGCGGAAATACCGATTACAGCATCGAATTCAAGGGCTTCTACGAGATCGAGGAAAAG
>JABUTE010000012.1 GCA_021443825.1 Bacillota bacterium | reverse complement strand
GTAAGATACATAGCTTCTTCCACTGCAGCATCACCGCCGCCGACGACATAAACTTCGAAATCTTCGAAGAATGCTGCGTCGCAGGTAGCGCAGTAGGAAACGCCCTTACCGGTGAATTCTGCTTCGCCGGGGCAGCCGATCTTCTTGGGGGAAGCGCCGGTTGCCAGAATGACAGCCTTTGCTTCGTAAGTTTCCTTGTTGGTCTTGATGACCTTTACATCGCCTTCCAGCTGAACGTCTTCAACCGTTTCGTAGACCTTATCGCAGTTGAATCTCTGCGCCTGGGCAGCGAATCTTTCCATAAGGGAGGGGCCGGATTCCTCTTCCAGGGAGCCGGGATAGTTCTCGATCTCGTTGGTGATAGCGATCTGGCCGCCATCCTTCTGCTTTTCGATGATCAGAGTGCTCATCTTGGCTCTGCCTGCATAGAGTCCGGCAGCAAGGCCTGCGGGACCTGCACCGATGATTACGATGTCATACTGTTTCATAAATATAACCTCTTCTAAAAATGACCAGCATATCAGCAAACGACTGAAACATTTCATATAATAAATGAAAGCGCAGTGTTTGTGAATACCTAATATAAAAAAACTTTTCACAGAAAGCCTTTTTATTAAAACTTTTAATTCATGACAATACAGTCATAAACCCGGAAAGCGCCTGAGAGCGCCTTCCGGGTCTGAATTTTGAAACTTATCGTCTTGCCCTGCCCTGCTGCCGACCGGCATCCGGGAGAGAAAACGATGTGCAGATCGGATTATTCGAAGATAGTCTGATCTTCAACTTCGGTTTCCAGAGCCTTGAGAGCCTTCTCGACGAGACCTCTTCTCAGAACCTTTTCCTCAGCCATGGTGAGCTTGGGGTTACCAAGGGGATGGGGAATAGCGATAGTGGGAACGATTCTGTTCGCACCAACGGTCATGGAAATAGGAGTTACTGTGCACATATGAACGATGGGAAGTCCAGCACGTTCGATTTCTTTTACCATAGTTGCGCCGCAACGTGTGCAGGTTCCTCAGGTGGAGGTCATAATAACTGCATCTACGCCGTCTGCAACCAGTTCCTTGGAATATTCTGCAGCGAACTTCTTTGCGGAAGCAACAGCAGTACCGTTACCAACGGTGGTGTAGAAATATCTGTGCAGCTTGCCGATCTTGCCTTCCTTTTCCAGGTCTCTCATGATATCGACGGGAAGAACTCTGTCAGCATCCTGGTTGGCGTATACGGGGTCGTAGCCGCCGTGAGCGGTCTCGTAGGTTTCTTCGGTCAGATCCATAACACCTTCGATGTCGTACTTTCCGTAGTGGGAAGCAGAGGAGGATTCGATGTGATCGGGATTGCCCTTGGGTACGATACCACCGGAGGTGCAAAGTGCAACGGTAGCCTTGGAGATGTCCTTAACAGCGGGGTTGGGAGCAACTCTGTCGAAGGAGGGCATGGGGAACTCGGTGATAAAAGGTTCGCCGGCCAGCTTCTTCAGCATCATCTTGACAGCTCTCTTAGCACCGATCTCTTCTTCGAACATGTTCTTTCTGATACCGGTGTACATGTAGCCTTCTTCGTAGTAGGGACCCAGCTCTTCGCCCTTAGCCAGCTTCAGAGCCAGAGGTGCCATAGCGGCAACAGCCTTTCTCATACCGGCTGCGGAGTTGGCAGTGGGTACGATGATGGTCTTGTTCTTGTAATCGGTACCGGGGTTTTCTTCATACATACCGGTCAGAGTGGGGATACCCATCTGCGCCTTTACAGCTGCAGCAACATTACCGCAGGCAAAGCCGTAACGGCCGGCGTTGAAGGCAGGTCCGCAGATCAGCATTTCGCCGCCGACAGACTTGATCAGTTCGCAGATCTCAGCCAGAGCCTTGTCGGTCTGTTCTGCGAAATAGGAGTCGCCGCAGTAGATGGTAGCAACTACTTCAGCTTCGCCCTTCCATGCAGCGGTAAAAGCCTTGGATACGGGAGGAATTACATCCATCTTGCAGGGGCCTACATGAGCCATTTCCTCGCCGCCGATACCGGCATAGAACTGGTTGATATAATGTACAATCTTAATCATCTTATTAATCTCCTCCTATTATCTTGCAGAGAGCTTGTTGAAGCCCTGCTCGTTAGTAGCAGAGGTGATAACCTGAAGCTCAGCAATGATGGAGCCATCGGGCTGCAGAGAACCGGACCAGCCGCCTGCGATCTTGTCAACGTATTCGGTGTAGCCGATTACCTTGTCCAGCTTGGGCAGGTGGATTACAACGTTTGCGTTTCCGCCGGTAACTACTGCATCAGCTTCGGGAGTAGCATCTGCCAGAGACTGGGATGCGCCGTCCTGGCCGGCATATTCGTCGGTGATCAGAACAGTCTTTACGCCTACCGCTTCAATCTTTCTGCAGTTCATGATAAGGTCGGTATCGGGGTTGCCGAAGCCTTCCTGAGAGATGACAGCACCGTCAAGACCGAGGAATTCGCACAGCTTAGCGGACCAGTCAGAGGATCTCATCTTGTCAGCCAGGTATACGTTTTCGTTGGTGATGATAACACCGACGAAGTTCAGGGTCTTTCCGTGTTCCTTGAGGAGCTCGGTGATTACGGGGTTGTTCTCGTGGATATAGGTGGGGTTCTTGTCGCAGGCAGATACGCAGTTACCGGAAACGATAGCACCGTCGAAGAGCTCGGTGGGTCCGATAATGGTGGTGAGAGACTGCTTTGCGTCGACGCCGTATACATAAGTATCGTGGAGCAGACCCTGAGACTGGAGCATCAGAACATAACCGACTCTGGGCAGATCAGGATACTTCTTCATGCCTTCGAGTACATTGTCGTGCTCGTAGACTTCGATCTCATCGGGCTCAACGTTTCTGGCCAGCTCGCCGATGAAGGTGGAGACCTTCAGGTTAGCGGTACGTACAGCCTTTTCGTAGTCGTGCTGCTTCAGACCTTCGATGGGCTTGATGTCCATGATGAAGTTGAGGGTCTGGGAGAACGGGGTGTACTTTGCTCCTTCGCCGGTCATATCGATGATACCTTCCTGGAAACCAACGATCTTACCGATGGTCATGCAAGCCATGCCCTTCAGAACATGAGTTCTGCCTTCGCCGACTCTGTCGACCTTGTGAGTCCAGCCGGGGAATACACCACCGTTGCCGGAAACCTTTACACGAGGTTCGACGACGTCCTTAACAGGTGTGATTCTTACGGATTCGCCAGGCTTTGCGATGTGCAGCTCTACAGATTCGATGGTCTCATCTTCGAGAATGAGATTCTTGATGTCTTCCTGGTTGATATAGACAACATGGTCTTCAACCTTGGAAACATCGCCGAACTGCAGGTCTGTTACATGAATTAAGCCTAATTCTAATTTCATATAAATTCCCTCCTAGTTACTTGCGCTAATGGTAATCCACAGCGCTGCTGATTAAAGTGAGATCGATGTAGCGAAAATCTTCCAGCAGCCATTCCGGCGTGTTTCTGCCCCTGTCGCGACGTCCCATTGCCGCAAACTTTTCGAAAGTCTGCATGCATTCGGCGATCATGATTGCATTGTCGTTATCCATCTTGCCCGCATGCCGGGAGACCGCAATGCTGCGGTACGGCGTTTCGTTTGGCTTGACAGAACCCATGAGAGGATGTGTCAGAAGCTCATGACCCTCAAAGATCAGATCGCGTACGCGGATCAGCACATCTTTATATCCGCCTTCGACGAACTCGATCTGTCTGATGCCTTCGTATTTTTCTTTCACATCCGGATTGTTGGTTACAATGATCATGTTTTCCTCGTACGAAATGGAGCGCGAAACTTCTTCCTGAATACCTGCAGGGAGAGCCCGTACTCTTTATCCCGAATTTAATCTATCATAGTTGGAACAATTATTCAATTTGAAATATTGGAATTACTTATTAATTTTCATAATAGATTTCAAACTATTTTTCAGAACGCGTCTATTTAATAATAGTAAACACCGAAAAGTGCTGTTTTGCAATAATTCCGACAAAAAAGAACACTGCATCGGCAGTGTTCTTTTAAATCAGCATCAATAGAAAATGCGTCTGTCGTCGACCAGTCGGGTCAGCTTAATAGCATCGCAGTAATCAAGAACGGCAAGAGCATATTTTCTGGAGGTGTTCATCCGGTCTCTCACCTGTGCCAGGGTGACCGCGCCCTCGCTGCGGATGGTCTGTTTGATATAATCAAGGGCTTCGTTCAAGGATGCGGTATGGATAAAGCCATCCGGGCCGATCCTGGTGATGAGCCCTTCCTCCGCCATGGAATACAGCAGCTGGCGGGCCGCATTCTTATCTTTAAAGGCAGCGCAGACCTCGTCGGCAAGAGGAGGCTCAAAGCCGGCATCGGCGAAGAGCTTTGCGATCTGATCGATCATCTTCTGCTGCTCGGGGGTATAGACCACGGCAAAGCCGGCCGCCTTGATCATATTGGGTCCGAATTCCAGATTGCCTCTTTCCCGGAGGTATTGCAGCATATATTCCAGATTCCGGCTGTCAGCGATGTGATTGACCGAAGAAAACTTATTGCGTAGCTCCTCCTTGGGCATGCCCCAAAGCAAAGGATTTGCCTGATGAAATTCTTTTACGATGCGAAGAGCGTTCTGCTCAGCCTGCAGGCAGTATTCCTCGTGCACATAGGTGCCGGAAGGAAGAAGAACGGCTCTGCCCTGCTGCTGCAGCTGCTTCAGCCGCGCAAAGGCATCGGCCTGCGCCATGCCCACCTGCTTTGCGAGAGCGGCAGGCTCGGTAAAGAACCGGCTGCTGTCTTTCAGCGCCTGCTCCAGAACGGCCGTATCATCGCCTGTCTCTCGGATACGCAGGGCTTCGACCACACCGGTATCCTTCTTGCGGTGCTTGCGTGGATTTGCATCCAGAACAAAGCCTCCGCCGATGGTCTCTACGGGGGAGAAATAGCGGATCACATAGTAGTCGTTCTTTTTGACGGCGATCTCCTCGTCAAAGAACAGCTGGGCATAGCAG
>JABUTE010000020.1 GCA_021443825.1 Bacillota bacterium | reverse complement strand
TGGCGGAGAAAAGGCTCTTTTTGGCTTTTCGGAGCCACACCTGCCGGGGTACCGCGCCCCACCCCTGCTTTGGCAAATCGCAAGATTTTTAAAAATAATTTTATCAGCAGTGCAACATTTTCGTCCGCCCGATTGTATATAGGGCAGAAAGGCAAAAATAAGCCACACAATACACCGCATACAACATACAAAAGAAAGGATGTACGAAAAATGAAAAACATGATCTTTAAGAAAACCCTTCCCATGATGCTGGCAGTTCTCATGCTGGCAGGCACCGCCGCAGTTCCCGCCTTTGCCGGTGAGACAGGTGCCCCTCTGATCGCTCCCAATCCCCTCGCCGCAGGGCAGGCAGACATTCTCATCGCTCCCAGCCCCCTCATCGCCGGGAAACCCGACATTCTGATCGCCCCGGCAGACGGCGCCAATGAAGTTTACACCGTTGTGAAGGGCGACACCCTCTGGAGCATCGCACAAAAGCTTCTGGGCAGCGGCAGCCTCTGGAGAGAGCTCTACGACGCCAACAAGGACACCATCAAGAACCCCCGCCTCATCTTTGTCGGTCAGGTCCTGAAGGTTCCCACCGAAAACGAGGAACCTGTGATCGGCGGCATGCAGATCCCCAATCCGTTTATCAACTGCGACACCATGACTGAAGCAGCAGATCTTGCCGGCTTTTCGGTAGTCCTGCCCAAGGCTGCAGACATGCTGCAGGCTGTTAAGGGCAGCATGATCCAGGCCCTTTACGGAGATAACGGCAGCGATATGACTATCCGCAAGGCTGCAGGCAGCGGCGACATCAGCGGCGACTACAACGTATATGCACAGACCGAGATCGCAGGTGATGCGACCCTCAAGGGCGCAAATGATACCTTCTCCCTTGCGATCTGGGAAAAAGACGGCTATACTTACTCCGTCAGCGTCAGCCAGGCGCTGAGCCAGGCCGCCATGCTGGAGCTGGTTTACGCAATTCAGTAGTTTTTCGCCGGGGCGGGCCTTCGGGCCCGCCCCCCGGCACCGCATATACAAAGATAAGAGGTGATCTCTTTTGGAACTTTGCCTTGTACGGGGATACGCCCGGTGCACCAAATCAAATATGCTGCAGCAACTGCTGCGCTTTGCGGCAAGGCTGTATGCAGCAGCCCTGCGTCTGACCGGCAGCCGAGGGGAGGCACAAACCCCAGCCAAGACTTCGGTCAACGAGCAGGCAGAGCGGATGCTCACCGACTACGGAAACGCCATCCTGCGGCTTGCCTACTCTTACCTTCATAACATGGACGATGCAGAGGAAGTATTACAGGACACCCTGATCCGGTTTCTTAAGACGGCGCCCGTGCTGGAATCAAAAGAGCACGAAAAGGCGTGGCTGCTGCGGGTCGCCGCAAACCTGAGCAAGAACCGCATCAAATACAACGCCCTTCGCAAGACAGACGAATTGATGGAAGAGCTGGCCGCAGACGAGCAAAACGATCTCGCCTTTTTATGGGAGGCGGTAAAAGACCTCCCCGAGAAATACCGGGAAGTGATCCATCTGTTTTATCACGAGGGCTATCAGACGGCACAGATCGCTAAGATCCTGAATATGAAAGAGGCCACCGTCCGTTCCCATCTGGCCCGAGGCCGGGAAAAGCTGAAGGCGGTGCTGAAGGAGGCATACGACTTTGAAGAATAAATACGATGAAATGATGGAACATATTGAGGTGACGCCCCAGATGCGTGAGCGCATCCTGCAGAATATCGAGCGCGCTGATCTGACGCCCCAACGCACCCGAAAGGCCGTGCGGTCTTCTTACATCCGCCAGCTGGCGGCCCTGGCGGCCTGCCTCGTGGTCATACTGACCCTTGCGATCGCCCAGCCCGGGCTGCTTCAGAGCCTCAAAGGCAATGACAGTCCCGGCATTGTCGCCCCTGCCAACGGCATGGTTGAGGCCGACTCTTTGGAAGAGCTTTCTGCTATGGTAGGCTTTGATGTCTGCGAGGTAAGCGACCTGCCCTTCCGGGCGGAAGAGGTCACCTATATCTCATACTGGGAAAAATTAGCCGAGATCACCTACCGCGGAGAGGGTAAAACCGCCACCTGGCGCACGGGCATCAGCACAGAGGATATCAGCGGAGATTTTAATGCCTACGAGAGTGAAACCGCCCTCACAGCAAACGGCATCACCGTCACACTGAAGGGCAGCGCCGATGTCTATACCCTTGCCACCTGGACCGACGGCACCTATGCATACGCCCTTTCCTTAAGCGACGGCATCACCGCCGCCCGCTGGCAGACCCTTCTCGACAAAGGCTTTTAAGCAGGTCACTGTAACAGATATCCCCTTCATAAAAAACGAAAAGTACCCGCAAAGGGTACTTTTTGTTTGAGTTTTATGCGTGGTCTTCACGATGCGCATTATTTATTCCATGCGTTTCTGCACTTTTTGAAACCCCTCCGCATAGGTTTTCGCATTCGTGATAATACAAACACCATTTTGTATATTCCATGTGCCCCAGGTTCCGCTTTCTTTCCAGCCGGAGGCTTTATCGATTGGATTATCTGAATACACAGCAATGATCATGTCACGAAAAAAACGACCGCTGACAAGCCGACCCAGACTGTATTCCAGTTTTAAGGGATGTCCATATTCATCATGAGAAAACTCGTCAAACCGATGGTAATACAGTGAATGCCCATCTTTTGATATATACACTGTATCCATTCTTTCCGATGTCAGTTCATAACCGGATACAGAAATATTCCCGTAAAACCGATCGTTCGATAAAATATTAAAATGGTAGTATCCATCGATATTGATCGTGCAATTATCAAAATACGCCGGATCATCCATCTTGATCTCTATAGCCGCCATCTCTAATTTTAAGGGAATCGGGATGAGCGTCATTCCCATAAAGAGAATAAAAATCAGCCATGCTGATAGCTTCAATAAACAGGATTCGGATACGTGCTTCTTATCTGTCATTTCTGATTGCATTAATTCGATTCAAATAATGGAGGCAATAATTCCGTCTACATCAACGGTTTCAATATGCCTAAAATAACCCATCGTATTCTCGTAGAGGAAAACTACATTTGAATACAGCGTAGTATTTCCGTTGTAACCAGGTGTTGAGACAGTGCGCCAGGTAGAGTAGGTTTTTACATTCGTTTCATAGATATAAGTTCCGCCAGGTGTTTTCGAAACAGGCCATTTTGCATCAACCTTGGTTTTGGCCCTAAATGATTCCAGATGGCCCCAATCATAATAAGCATATCCTGATACTCTGTTTAGATTATCACTTATGAGGATTGTGCGCATATACAAATCCCCAGTTACCCAAGTTTTCAGGAAGCCAGATGATGCACTGTAAGTGACAGAATAAGGTGGTGCAAATCCACTAAATACAATGGACAGTGATTCATATGCAACAGAGAAAGCTTGATATACTGTATTATTTACTTTCACATCTGCCATAAGTTTGGTAAATTTCGAGACAATTGAGGTCCAATTCATCCCTCCGATATTTCCCGCAACTATTGGTGTAGTGTCAACATTAACAGATGACTCTAAGTAAAGAAACTTATACCCTTGGTAGACATTAGTTCCTCCAGGTGGACATAACTGCGGGCATATACTTTCCCAATAGCTCGGATCATTAGCATCTCCGCCGGAGTTTGCTTTCTTTGCAGATTCTTGAAGAAAAATATTCACATAGTTTACATTAACCCCTTGTTTCGACAACTCGTAAATTCGGTTAAAGATATTGGCAAACTCAGGACGCACAACTGTGGCAGCTATATTGTTCTCGGTGACTCTATAGACAGAGTATTCTGTTTTTTCAATACACAATTTGTTACTTCCATCTTCAGCATATACAGCATTATTTTCATTCCAATTATAACTAAGGTCAAGAGCATTAAGATCTGCATTCGATCTCTCCTTGATCATTTGGGCAGATTCTTCATCCCAATTTTGGATATATGTGATATAAATAGGTATAGTCTGAATATACTGCTTTGCTTCCCCTGTGACAGTCATAGATTGCGGCTGATTCATTGTGTCGTTACAACTATTCGCAAACACAGCTGTTGAGAGCGAAAATAAAACGGTAACACAAAGGATAATGCTGATACATTTTTTCATATTCTACGCCTCTATTGTCTATTCGTTAGCTTGCTGTTATTAAGGATCAACACCATATAGGATGCCATTTGGTGGTCACTATATTGATTCGTCTAATAAATAATCAGCCCTGCAGGCTATTTAATATCATTTCACCACCTACCATCCTTGTAGTTTATATTATCATTTGATTAATATTTAGTCAATGAATGTATATCATTTTTTTCATATATAATTTTGGGGAGTATAGCATTATTAATAGTTCATGATTGATAGCTTTCATGTTTCTCCGTTCCTGATGGTAATTGGCAGCGCGCCCCGACCGCTGCTTCATTTTGTTTGCCAATCACAGAGACGGTCAAGAATCATGCCCAACAAAAACCCGGAAGGCAGCGCAGAGTGCCTTCCGGGTTTTGTTTGACTTAATGATTTTTCGGCTTTTGCGTTCGCTCTATCTGCTTTCGTAATTCATCAGCAATTGAGCGACCTGAGCGCGGGTAGCGGTGCCCTTGGGTGCAAGGATTCCGCCTCCCATGCCGTTGATAACGCCGTTCATAACGCACCAGCTCATCGGCTCGTAAGCCCAGTCGCTGAGATTGTCCTTATCGGTGAAGTTCAGGTTGAACATCCAGTCGCCCGTAAGTCCTGCGCCGTTCACCTTCTGCTCATAGCGGTAGATGAAGGCGGCCAGCTGCTCGCGGGTGATGCTGTCTGCCGCGCCGAAGGTTCCGTTGCCGTAGCCGTCGGTGATGCCTACCGAAGCAGCCCAGCGGACAGCCTCTGCATACCAGGCATCGGCGGGAACATCGGTAAAGCTCATGTCAAAGTCGACTGCGGGGCAGCCTGCCTTGCGCCAGAGGATGGTGACCATCTGGGCGCGGGTCAGCTGATCGGC
>JABUTE010000064.1 GCA_021443825.1 Bacillota bacterium | reverse complement strand
CGAAGCCAAGGTGGGAGTGCGCCTGTCGCAACTTGCGGCAGTGCAGATGGGAGCCAATGCGATGCAGAAGGCTGAATAATGGCTGGGCTCGCGTGCGACATCGTGACACCTGCAGCTCTGCTGTACTCTAACGACGCTTATATGGTTGTCGTGCCGGGCGTCGAAGGCGAGGCGGTCAATCTGACCCTGCAGGCGGCCGCCGATCTGGCCGGAGCCTTTGCTCTGTGGCTGTCTGAAAAGACCGGAAAACCGGTCAGCAGCCTGAAGATCGCCGCCGGAAGAGATTCCCGCCTCAGCGGCCCTGCCATCCAGCAGATCTTCAGCGAAGCTCTAAAGGCCATGGGCGCCACCGTCTATGACTGCGGCATGGCCTCCACCCCGGCCATGTTCATGGCCAATGTGTTCGAAGAGATCGCCGCCGACGGATCGGTGATGATCACTGCCAGCCATCTTCCCTTTAACCGCAACGGCATCAAGTTCTTCACCCGCGAGGGCGGTCTCGGCAAAAGCGATATCAAGGCCCTGGTCAAACTGGCTGAAGAGGAATCCTTTGAGACCGTCAGCGGGGGCTCTTTCACCTGCTGCGATCTGATGGAGCTGTATTGCGCCCATTTAAGAAAGACCATCTGCGACGGTCTGGGCAGATCGGAAGCAGAAAAGCCTCTCAGCGGCCTTCATGTGGCCGTCGATGCGGGCAACGGTGCCGGCGGCTTTTATGTCAGCAGGGTGCTGGAGCCTCTGGGCGCCGACTGCAGGGGAAGTCAGTTCCTTGATTCCGACGGAACCTTTCCCAACCATCAGCCCAACCCCGAAAACAAAGAAGCCATGCAGGCGGTCTGCAGCGCCGTTATCGAAAGCGGCGCCGATCTTGGCATCATCTTCGATACCGATGTGGACAGAGCTGCCGCAGTGGATTCCAACGGAAAGGCCATCGACCGCAATGCTATCGTGGCCCTGGCTGCCATGCTGGCTGCCGACGGGCATCCCGGCGCGGTGATCGTCACCGACAGCATCACCAGCACCCAGCTGCATACCTTCCTGACGGATATGGGCATGGAGCATCTGCGCTACAAGAGAGGCTATAAGAACGTGATCGACAAGGGCCTGGAGCTGAACGCCCAGGGCAGAGACTGCGTGCTTGCCATCGAGACCTCGGGCCATGCCGCCATGCGCGAGAATTTCTTTTTGGATGACGGGGCCTACCTGGCCACCCGGATCGTCATCAAGGCGGCGCAGCTGAAGGCAGAGGAAAAGGGCATCGAAAGCTGCATCCAGACGCTGGGCGAACCGGTGGAGGCTGCCGAATTCCGTCTGCCCCTGCTGGCAGAGGATTTTGCGCCCTATGCGCAGAATGTGATCGATACCCTGACGAAAACGGTGGAAGAGGGCACCCTGCCCGGCATGACGCTGGAGCTTCCCAATTACGAGGGCGTACGCATTGCCTTCGATGAGACCTGCGGCAACGGCTGGCTGCTGATCCGCATGTCGCTGCACGACCCCCTGATGCCCCTCAACATCGAAAGCAACGAGGCCGGCGGCCTGGAAAAGATCAAAGCGGCCATTGCCTCCCTTCTTGCGCCCTTCGACAAGCTGGACAGCGGCAAGCTGAAGGCGTAAGACCAACGGCGTTGCCGGCAGCAAAAAAAGCTGCAACCAAAATAACCAAGCCCCGTCTTCCGGACAGTCCCGGAAGGAGGGGCTTTTTATTTCACAGAATATTCGCAGAAACGATCAAAAAAACGTCACGGCAGAGGGCTATTTTTGATATGAGTACCGAAGCTTGGCCGGAGTGTTTTTTCAGGATCTTTGAAAATCCGTGTTGGGACTTGTGCCTGATTATGCTATACTGAATTGTTAAAATCGGTAAAAAGGCTCTTTCGGGCCTGTTCTCTTATTTCGAAGCGACAGAAAGACTTCCCATGGCATTTACACACCTTCACGTTCATACCGAATACAGCCTTCTCGACGGGGCTGCCCGCATCGATAAGCTGGTGGCACGGGCCAAGGAGCTGGGCATGGACAGCCTTGCCATCACCGACCACGGTGTTATGTACGGCGCCGTTCAGTTCTATGAACAATGCAAAAAGCAGGGCATCAAGCCGATCATCGGCTGCGAGGTCTATACTGCTGCCAGAAAGCGCACCGACAAGGATCCTGCGCTGGACCGCAACAACGGCCATCTGGTGCTGCTGGTCAAAGATACCCAGGGCTATAAGAACCTGATCAAGATCGTATCCGAGGCCTATCGCTCCGGCTTTTACTATAAGCCCAGGGTCGATAAAGAACTGCTGCGCCAGTACCGGGGCGGCATGATCGCCCTTTCTGCCTGCCTTGCGGGCAAGGTGCAGCAGGAGCTGCTGGAAGACAACTACGAGGGGGCTAAGGCCGAAGCGCTTGATCTTTTGGATATCTTCGGCGAAGGCAACTTCTATCTGGAGCTGCAGGATCAGGGCCTGGAGGAAGAGCTTAAGGTCAACCGGGGCTTAAAGCAGCTGTCCAAAGAGACCGGCATCCCCATGGTCTGCACCAACGACTGCCATTATATCCACCGGGAGGATGCCCGCGCCCACGATGTTTTGCTTTGCATCGGCACCAAGTCCAATTATTCCGATCCCAACCGGATGCGCTTTGCCAACGACCAGTTCTATCTCAAATCGGAGCAGGAGATGCGCAATCTCTTTGCCGATGTGCCCCAGGCCTGCGATAATACCGCAGAGGTCGCTGCCAAGTGCAACTTCGATTTCGAGTTCGGTCATTATCATATTCCCGTCTGCCAGGTGCCTGAGGGCTACAGTCAGAACGATTACTTTGAGTTCCTGTGCTGGTCGGGGCTGGAGCACCGCTACGGCACTACCGAGCCGGTGGCGTCGGCATTTCGCAAGGCGCCTGCCGTAAAGCCCGACGATATGAGCTCTTTAGCGCCCACCGTTTCCGCCGAGCTGAAGGAGCGCATGGCCTACGAGATCGATACCATCGAGCACATGGGCTATGTGGGCTATCACCTGATCGTCTGGGACTATGTCAACTGGGCCAAGGGCCACGGCATCATGGTCGGCCCGGGAAGAGGCTCCGGCGCCGGTGCGGTCGTTCTTTATACCATGGAGATCACCGACATCGACCCCATCCGCTTCAGCCTGATCTTCGAACGCTTTTTAAACAAAGAGCGCGTCTCCATGCCCGATATCGACATGGACTTTTGCATCGAGCGCCGCGGCGAGATCATCGACTATGTAAAAGAGCATTACGGCGTCAACAACGTATGCCAGATCTCCACCTTCGGTACCCTGAAGGCCCGCGCCGCCTTTAAAGACGTGGCCCGCGTCATGGAGGTTCCCTTTGCCAAGTCTTTGGAGATCGCCAAGATGATCCCCGAGGATCTGAAGATCACCCTCGACAAGGCTCTGGAGGAAAGCCCTGACTTTAAAAAGGTCTACGAAGAAGACGAGCAGATCCGCAACGTGATCGATACGGCAAGAGTCCTGGAGGGCCTTGCCCGCAATTCCTCCACCCATGCGGCCGGCGTGGTCATCTCCAGCGAGCCGGTCGATGAGGTCGTTCCCCTGGTCATGGCAGAGCGGGGCCTTGCCACCCAGTTCACCATGACCGAGATCGAGCATCTGGGCCTTTTGAAGATGGACTTTCTTGGCCTTCGCAATCTGACGGCGATCCGCGAATGCCTGCGCATGATCAAGCTGCGCACCGGCGAAGACATCGATCTGCAGAAGATCGACCATGAAGATCCCAACGTATATAAGCTGCTGGCGGTAGGCAACACCTGCGGCATATTCCAGCTGGAATCCGGCGGCATGACCGGCTTTATGAAGGACCTTGGCCCTACCTGTCTGGAAGACCTGATCGCAGGCATCAGCCTCTACCGTCCCGGTCCCATGGATTCCATTCCCACCTATATCGCGTCGAAAAAGAATCCGGATACCATCAAATATCTGACCCCCGAGCTGGAGCCCATCCTGGCGCCCACCTACGGCTGCATCGTCTATCAGGAGCAGGTCATGGATATCGTCCGAAAGCTGGGCGGCTATTCCTACGGCCGCGCCGATCTGGTGCGCCGCGCCATGAGCAAAAAGAAGGCCGATGTCATGGCCATGGAGCGGGAATACTTCATCAACGGCAAGCTGAACGAGGACGGCTCCATCGATGTTCCCGGCTGCATCCGCAACGGCATCGACGAGGGTGCTGCCAATACCATCTTCGACCAGATGACCAGCTTTGCGGCTTATGCCTTCAATAAATCCCATGCGGCGGCCTATGCGGTGGTCGCTTACCAGACCGCATGGCTCAAGTGCTATTATCCGGCGGAATTTCTGGCTTCGCTGATGACCTATCCTGCCGATGCCAATGCGGTATCGTCGCTGATCCGCAACGCGAAGGAAATGCATATTTCCACCCTTGCTCCCAGCGTGCTGAAAAGCGAAAAGACCTTCTCGGTCGAAAACGGCGCCATCCGCTACGGACTTCTTGGCGTCAAGCATGTGGGCGAGGCTATGGTGGAAGAGATCATCGCTGCCCGAAAGCGCAAGGAACCCCGCGACATCTTCGAATTCGTCGACGGGCTGGATGTGCACCAGATCAACCGGGGCGCTCTGGAGGCCCTGATCAAGGCCGGCGGCATGGACTGCTTCCCCGGAAACCGGGCCCAGAAGCTGGCGGTGATCGGCGATCTGATCGCCAGCGCCCAGGGCGAGGCAAAGAAGAGCATCTCGGGCCAGATCTCCATGTTTTCCATGGGCGGCATGCAGGAAAGCCTCCATATCGATCGCAATCTGCCTCCCGCTGAGGAGTTCCCCAAGCAGGAGCTGCTGATGATGGAAAAGGAGATGCTGGGCGTCTACCTGACCGGTCATCCTCTCGACGACGTGGCAGAAAAGATCAAAGGTCTGGCCGAGATGGATACCCAGCGGCTGGCGGCCTATGTGCAGTCGAAGGCGGAGGCGGAAGAAAAGGGCCTTTCCGGGGAGGAAGACGAAGCGCCTGCCGAAAACTACGGCATCCGCGACGGCGCCGCCT
>JABUTE010000178.1 GCA_021443825.1 Bacillota bacterium | reverse complement strand
AAGCCGTTGTGCATCCAGTAGTTGGCAAAGGTCTTTCCGGAAAGACCCTCCGACTGAGCGATCTCGTTCTCGTGGTGGGGGAACTGCAGATCCTCTCCGCCGCAATGCAGGTCGATGGTCTCACCCAGATACTTCTTCGACATGGCCGAGCACTCGATGTGCCAGCCCGGTCGTCCCATGCCCCAGGGCGACTCCCATGCGATCTCGTCTTCAGTCTTTCTCGCCTTCCAGAGAGCGAAATCCAGAGGATCCTCCTTGATGTCCCCTACCTGAATGCGGGCGCCCGCCTCCAGATCGTCGATGTTCTGGCCCGACAGCTTGCCGTAGCCCTTGAACAGTCTGGTGCGGTAATAGACGTCGCCGTTCTTCTCGTAGGCCATGCCCTTGTCGATCAGACCCTGCACGAAGGCGATGATATCGGGAATGGTCTGAGAAACGCGGGGATGAACAGTCGCCTTGGTCACGTTCAGTGCCTTGGCATCCTCAAAATAGGCCTCGATGTATTTGTCAGCCACCTCCATGGCCGTGATCTGCTCTTCTCTTGCCCGGTTGATGATCTTGTCGTCGACATCGGTAAAGTTCTGCACGAACTTGACCTTCTGGCCTCTGTATTCCAGATACTTGCGCATGGTGTCGAAGACGACGAAGGGACGGGCATTTCCGATATGGAAATAGTTGTATACGGTGGGACCGCAGACATACATGGTCAGCTGCTTGGGGTTCTGAGGAACCAGCTCTTCCTTGCGTCTTGTTAAGGTATTGTAGATCTTCATTGGTGCTTAGCCTCTCTTTTCTGCATTGACAAGCTCGACGGCCATGCGGATGGCATCCTCGACAGAAACGTCGCTGTTGTCGCCGCCTCTTCTCAGCTTATATTCGACGATCCCATCTGCAGCCTTCTTTCCGACGGTGATGCGGATGGGGAAGCCCAGCAGGTCGGCATCCTTGAACTTGACGCCGGGGCGCTCGTCTCTGTCGTCCAGGCAGACCTCGATGCCCTGAGCCAGCAGCTTCTGATAGATATCCTCTGCAACAGCCGCCTGGGTCTCGTCCTTGGGGTTGATCAGGTCGAGCATTACATGGTAGGGAGTGACCGACATAGGCCAGATGATGCCGTTTTCATCGTGATGCTGCTCGACGATGGCAGCCAGGGTCCTGGTGACGCCGATGCCGTAGCAGCCCATAACGACGGGATGCTCTTCCTGGTTTTCGTCTTTGAAATACAGGTGCATGGGCTCGGAATACTTGGTATGGAGCTTGAATACCTGGCCGACCTCGATGCCGCGGGCACTCTTGACCGGCTTTCCGCATACGGGGCAGGGGTCACCAGCCTGGAGCAGCTTGATATCGGCGATAATATCGGCCTTAAAGTCTCTGCCGTAGTTGACATTGATCATATGGTGATCTTCCAGGCAGGCGCCGGCGATCATGTTCTTGGCATTGACCAGCTCGGAGTCGACTACGATCTTGCAGTCGTGCAGGCCTACGGGGCCGGTAAAGCCGCCCACTGCGCCGGTCTGCTCGTGCATGGCCGCCTCGTTGGCAAAGGCGATGGCATAGCTGTGGCAGCCCAGGGCGTTGACCAGCTTGGTCATGTTCAGCTGGCGGTCGCCTCTGATGAAGGCGGCAACGTAGCCGGTAACATCGGTCAGCTCGTCGTTGTACAGCTCAAACAGCAGTGCCTTGATGCTCTTTTCCTGGGGCATCTTCAGGAAGGCGCAGACGTCTTCGATGCTCTTGGTTCCGGGGGTGAGAACGGTCTCAAGGAGCTGTTCTTCTTCCTGAGGCATGGCTGCGTCGGCAAAGGCAGCCCGCTCATCGGTGGCAGCCATGCCGCATTCGTCGCAGTAGACGATCTCTTCTTCGCCCACCTCGCACAGGGCGCAGAATTCGTGAGAACCGGTGCCGCCGATGGCGCCGGAGTCGGCTTCTACGGGGCGGAAGTTGAGGCCGCAGCGGGTAAATACGTTGCTGTAGGCATCGTACATCTTCTTGTAGGAGATATCCAGGCCGGCTTCATCCCGGTCGAAGCTGTAATCATCCTTCATGATGAATTCGCGGCTGCGGATCAGTCCGAAGCGGGGACGGGCTTCGTCTCTGTATTTGGTCTGGATCTGGTAGAGGTTGACCGGCAGCTGGCGGTAGGAATCGATGTTCTGGCGCACGATGTCGGTGAAGACCTCTTCGTGGGTGGGGCCAAGGCAGAACTCTCTGTTGTTTCTGTCTCTGACTCGCCACATTTCGGGGCCGTAGGCAGCCCAGCGGCCGGATTCCTGCCACAGCTCCGCAGGCTGCAGAGCGCTCATATGGATCTCAAGAGCGCCGGTGGCATCCATCTCCTGGCGAACGATGTCTTCGACCTTGCGAAGGGCTCTCTGGCCAAGAGGCATAAAGCCGTAGACACCGGAGGCCAGCTTGCGGATGGCGCCGGTGCGCAGCAGAAGAATGTGAGATGCGATCTCTGCCTCGGAGGGCACCTCTCTTAAGGTGTAAAGATACATTTGTGATGCACGCATGGTTGTATATCTCTCTTTCTATTTCTTTACTATTTTAATGTGCAGACGGCCTGCGCCGCCATGGCCGAGCCGTTTCCGGTAAAGCCAAGGCCCTCTTCGGTGGTCGCCTTGACGCTGACCGCGGAGACCTCCAGGTCAAGGGCTTCGGCGATGCACCGGCGCATCTGCTCGGTATAGGGTGAAATTTTAGGTTTTTGCGCTATGAGTGTAGCATCAACATTGCAAATTGTAAACCCGTGGAGCGCAACAAAATCCTTTGTTTTGCTTAGGATCTCAGTGCCGCTCATGCCTTCGGTCTCGGCGGCGGTGTCGGGAAACAGCTTTCCGATATCGCCCAGGGCGGCAGCCCCCAGAATGGCATCGGCGATGGCGTGGCAGAGCACGTCGGCATCGCTGTGGCCAAGAAGCCCTTTTTCGTAGGGGATCTCGACGCAGCCCAGCATCAGCCTTCGCCCCTCCACCAGGCGGTGCACGTCGTAGCCGGTTCCGATGCGTATGGTCATTGGCAGATCCTCCTTCGTTGTGATCTTGATATTGGCATAGTCGCCGCGGGTGATCACGGCTTTGCAGCCCAGACGCTCTGCCAGCGAGATGTCGTCGGTTCCTTCAAAGCCGTCTTTCAGCGCCTTCTGATGGGCCCTTCGCAAAACCTCGGCCCGAAAGCCCTGAGGCGTCTGGACCTCAAAGAGCAGGCTGCGGTCGAGGGTTTTCTCTGCGGTGCGGATGGTATTCTTAGGGCTGACCCCGGGAAGGGCGCAGTCGGCGCCGTTTTCCAGGGCTTGTAATACCTCCTCGATCACCTCTTTTGAAACAAACGGACGGGCGCCGTCGTGCACCAGCACGAAATCGGCATCGGGCTCTACCAGAGCAAGGCCATTGCGCACCGAATCTCTTCGGATAGCGCCGCCGGCGGTCGTCTGCACGTGGCTTAAGCCATAGGAATCCAGCAGCCCGCGCACGAAGGAAAGGTCTGCCGCAGGGGCGACAGCGATGATCTGCGCGACCCCCGAAACAGCACAAAAAGCCCTGACGGTCCTGATCAGGACCGGCAGGCCTTCGCACATGAGATATTGCTTTTTGATGCCGCTGCCCATCCGGGTGGAAACGCCGGCGGCGGGTATGATGACAGCTGTCTTTCGGCCGGTCATGTTATCTGTCTTCTCCGGGTCTGGTAAAGATCATGCGGCCGGCAGAGGTCTGCAGCACGCTGGTAACGACGGTGTTGATATTCTTGCCGATATAGCGGCGGCCATTTTCGACGACGATCATGGTGCCGTCTTCCATATAGCCGACGCCCTGGGTGGATTCCTTTCCCTCTTTGACGACGAAGACCTGCATGGTCTCGCCGGGCAGCACCACCGGCTTTAAGGTATTGGCCAGCTCGTTGATGTTGAGAATGCCCACCTCCTGAATGGCGGCTACCTTGTTCAGGTTGTAATCGTTGGTGACCACGGTTCCCTTGATGGACTGGGCCAGCTTCAGCAGCTTGACATCCACCTCGGGGATCTCGGCCAGGCTCTTATCCTGGGTGGTGTTATAGATGTCGATGCCGAAATCGGTCTGGATCTTGTTTAAGATGTCAAGACCGCGGCGCCCTCTCGTTCTCTTCAGAGAATCGGAGGAATCGGAGATATGGCGCAGCTCCACCAGAACGAAATCGGGGATCACGATGTCGCCCTCCAGAAAGCCGGTCTTTAAGATGTCGTAGATGCGGCCGTCGATGATGACGCTGGTGTCGAAGATCTTGGCCGGGCAGGAATTCTTCTTGCTTCTGCCCTTGGATTCCTTCAGGTTCTGCGAGGCTGAGGAGAGAATGCCCTTCAGGCTCTCGGTGCCCAGACGGCGGCCGATGTCAAGGCCCACATAGCCGAGCCCCATGTAGAGGAAGACCGAGAGGATGATGTTGATATAGGCGGTACGAAGAAGCTCGATGTTATTGAGCACCGAAGAGATCAGATAGGCAGCGAACATGCCCATGATGAGCCCCAGGCCGCTGGTGACCATCTGCACCGCGGGAACCTTGGAAAGATTGGTGTCGAGCACCTTGACTGCCTTTTCGCTCTGCTTCTGGATAGTAGTAAAAAAATAAAAAAAGATGATTCCGAAAGAAGCAAGAAACAGAGTCTGGGTCAGCAGGGTCTCCGAGGTGCGTAAGGAAAGCCCCAGCAGCGGGGCGACATTGTCTGTCAGAACGTTGGCTAATCCGTAGCCGAACAGCATTCCGCACAGACTGAATAACAGGCGGAACAGCTTTGTGAACATAATACCTCCTTTTTATAAATACCTGTAAAAACAAGACAAGCGCGGCCTGTTCATCAGACTGCGCTGTCGATCATTTCTTCTGCACTGTTTTCGTCGATTTCGAGAACGAGGGATATTTCGCTGGCCAGCACCTGCCTTGCATTCTGCAAAAGCTTTTTTTCGCCGGTAGACAGCTTTTTGACCCGGTCGATGCGCAAGAGGTTTCGAACCACCTCTGCCACCTGGCAGATATCACCGGTCTTCAGCTTATCCATATTCGCCCGGTTTCTGCGATTCCAGTTTTCGTCCATGGGGGTGGACTCCCCTTCGAGCACAGCCTTCACCCGGTCGATGGAAGGCGGGTCGACGATATAGCGCAGCCC
>JABUTE010000109.1 GCA_021443825.1 Bacillota bacterium | reverse complement strand
TTGATGTTATCGTAGATCAGGTGGGTCACATGCTTTTGGATGTCTGCAGGAACCACATAAGGCTCAAGCCCGTTCTCGATAAAAAAGGGCTGATAGATCTGGGTCTGGATGGTTCCCTCCGTGGCCAGGATCGCCACCTTGCCGCCGGGATATCGCTGCCCCATCTCTTTGGAGGCCTCACGCACCATGCTGATCAGAGGAACCGACAGTTCGGTCTCAAGCTGATGCATAAAGAAATGGGCCGTGTTGCAGGGAACACAGATGCCCCTCACCCCTGCCCTTTCCATAAAATCGGCATCCTCCCTCAGCAGGCGAAACACCTTATCGCGCTCCTGCTGCGTGCCCTGGATGGCACCGGTGCGGTCGGGCATGGTGGCGTGGTTTAAAATGACCATGTTGATATGCTCGTTATCTGCCCTGGCAGGCGTTTTTTCGATGATCATCTCGTACAGCAGATTGGTCGCCATGGGGCCCATTCCGCCGATGATCCCAAATGAATTTTCCATTGGCTCCTCCCGGAAACAGTTATTGAAGCAATATCTCGATCAGCTGCTCCAGCTCATCCTTGCTGAAATATGACAGCACCAGCGTTCCTTTTTTTTCGGAACCATCGATGGCCACCTTCGTGCCAAGCTTTTCCGTAAGCTGCTGCTCAATGCTTGAAATTTCAAGGCTTTTCGCCTTTTTTCGCGAAAGCTTTGCCTTCCGTTTGCGGGGAGCTGCCTTCGCGCCGGTATAGCTTTCGATCTTGCGCACCGACCACCCTTCTTCGATGGCCTTGCGGGCTGTCTCCAGCTGAAGTGCTTCATTGGGAAGACCTGCGATGGCTCTTGCATGACCGGCAGAAAGAGAACCGTCGCTGACCATGGTGCGAACCTCCTCAGGAAGCCTTAACAAACGCAGCATATTGGCTACGTAGGGACGTGATTTGCCGACCGCTTTCGCCGCATCCTGCTGGCTCAGGCCGTATTCCTCCATGATCAGGCGGATGCCGTCGGCCTCTTCCATGGCATTGAGGTTCTCGCGCTGCATGTTTTCGATCAGCGCATAGAAGGCATTCTGTCGCTCATCCAGCTGGCGCACGATGGCAGGGATCTCTTTCAGCCCCGCCTTGCGGGCGGCTCTCCAGCGCCGTTCGCCGGCGACCAGCTCATAGCCCTTTTTAGAGGGGCGAACCAGCACCGGCTGGATCACGCCGTATTGCAGAATGGAGGCAGAAAGCTCTTCCAACGCCTCTTCGTCGAACTGCTTGCGAGGCTGCTTGGAATTGGGCTTTATGTCGTTGATATTGATATATTGCACCCGCTCGGTGCTGTCGGATGCCGCGGCGCTTTGTCTGATCTGGGGAGCATCGCCTTCTGGCTGCGGCACGGTTTCCTTGCTTTCGGGATTGATGACGCTTGCCGGATCGGGATTGAACAGAGAATCGGAGAAGAGATAGTCCAGCCCTCGACCCAGTCCGCCCTTTTTACTTTGCTTACTTGTTGCCATCGGCCGCTTCTCCTTCCAGAAATTCTTCAGCGAAGGTCTTATAGGCTTTGGCCCCCTTGGATTTGGGATCATAGGTGGTGATGGGAACACCGTAGCTGGGGGCTTCTGCAAGTCTGACATTCCTTGGAATGACTGTGTTGTAGAGCTTGTCGCCGAAGAAGCGCTTCACCTCTTCGACCACCTGGATCGACAGATTGGTGCGTCCGTCGAACATGGAAAGAATGACCCCTTCGATCTGAAGTCGCGGGTTGAAGCTCTTCTTGACAAGATCTACCGTGCTGACCAGCTGGCTTACGCCCTCCAGTGCATAAAATTCGCACTGGATGGGGATCAGAACGCTATCTACCGCCGTCAGCGCATTGATGGTCAGAAGACCGAGAGACGGCGGGCAGTCGATAAAGATATAGTCGTATTCCGCACGGACCTGATCCAGAGCCCTCTTCAGCCGTTTTTCACGGCCGTCAAGCTGCACCAGTTCGATCTCTGCTCCGGCCAGATCGACGCTGGCAGGAACCAGATCCAGATTCTTTGTGGTCGTGTTTAAGATCACCTGATGGATATCAAGCTCCTCTTCGATCAGCAGATCATAGCAGGTATTTTTCAGAGTCTTTTTCTGAATGCCCAGACCGCTGGTGGTATTGCCCTGCGGGTCGATATCCAGCACCAGGATCTTCTTGTTTTTCATTGCAAGGCAGGCCGCCAGATTGATATTCGTGGTGGTTTTTCCGACGCCGCCCTTCTGGTTAAAAATAGCGATTGCTTTACCCATAAGAGTTTTGCTCCTGTCATTTTTAAATGTGGTTTGATACAGTGGTTTTTAAGCATCCGGGGATTTCGGATGAATAGCCTTCGGACACTTGTTTCTCATGGATCCATTATACATGACAAGGATGTACAATTCTATGTATATTTATGTGAATTCCGATCTTTTTTCAAGACTGTTTCACGTGAAACATGTCCTTTTGTATTTTATAAATAAACGCTGACTCACAGCTGATTTTCCATAAGAGAGGGATAACGAATTTGTTCCGTTTTCAATGGAGCTTGTTTATATCGGGTGCTTGTTTCGGATCGTGAATTTAGAACAAGAAAGATTTGCAAGAAGGTTAACTCTTTCCAGACAAAACGGACTGCCTTCTTCTTTCCTCATGCAGCGATGTTTCACGTGAAACATGTCCTTTTGTATTTTTTAAATAAACTCCGACTCACAGCTGATTTCCTATAAGAGAGGATTAACGAATTTGTTCCGTTTTCAATGGAACGTGTTTATATAGGGTGCTTGTTTCGGATCGTGAATTTAGAACATGAAAGATTTGCAAGAAGGTCGTCCCTTTATCTAACTGATGGGACGACCGTCGGCGTTACTTAAGCAGCGATGTTTCACGTGAAACATGCTATTGGATTTTACATATCACCGATATGTTCAGATATGGATCACTGCAGCCTTCTACAGAAGAGGAGGATAGGATCGACTCCGTTTTCAATGGTGTCTGTAGGTAAAACAGCATCGTTTCAGCTATGATCGTAAGGATTCTAACCCGATGTCAGAGCATAAAAAATGACAGGTCTGCGTCTGTCAGCACCTGTCTTTGTCAGGTCAAATAGGAAGTGTTAAATAAGCACTATTTCGTAAAGGTCATACCATGGCGGGCTGAACTCCTCATAACCAAGGCTTCCCATAGCGATATGCAAAAAACCGCATCTGAGGTAAAGCGCTTCTGCCAAAAGATTTCCCTTCACCACAGCAAGACGTATGTTTTGCAGCCATGGGAGCTTGCGATGACCTCGGCATCTGCAAGGCGTCGTTTCCCAAGCCCCTGCCCTTGACAGGAAGGATTAACCATCAAGGTATAGAGCTCCGGGATCCTTACTTAATCGTCTGATGTAAGCCGGTTTGCCCGGGCGTTCCCTTCTTCGCCTCTGCGGCGAAGGATCACCGTTCCTGCAATACTGCTGCCATACAACAACACGTAGAGAGCCTCTTCTTTGATTCCGACCTGCGCGTCCTCCAATGCCGGATAGCTGCCCTTTTCCATTCCGGATAATGATTGGTCTGTTCCAGATGGCCACACACTTCCCCGTACAGACCGTTCACATATTTCAGCATTGACCTGTCTGCTTTTACAAATCGCATTTTCTATCCTTCGTAAGACGGTTGATCCTATTGAAATCACTGGGAAATTGAGGATCCTGCACATATGGATTTTCCGAACAATTTTCATGATGTTTCACGTGAAACAAAGTCCCCCGGGTACGGAAGATCAGTACACACAGGGGACAAAATAAAATTTAGAATTCATTTTCCGGAAGCAATATTCGCACCGGCATAGCAGGCCGGGAAATCTTTAAACCATAGTGACCGTAAGGCTTCCGACCTTTTCAATGGTGCAGGTCACCACATCGCCGGCTTTTAAGAATTCCGGCTTTTCCATGCCCATGGCAACTCCCTTCGGGGTTCCGGTTGCGATCACGGTTCCGGCCTTTAAGGTCATAGCAGAAGAAAGCTCGCAGACGATCTCATCGATGCTATGGATCATATCGGCCGTATTACCGTTTTGACGAACCTCTCCGTTTACCGTCGATCCGATGGCCAGTGCGGGAGGATAGGCGATCTCGTCTGCCGTTACGATGCAGGGCCCCATGGGGGTATAGCCGTCGGGACTCTTGGCAAAATACCATTGCTTGTGACCGGTCTGCAGATTGCGCAGCGTCATGTCGTTGATGATGGTATATCCGAAAATATGATCCTTTACATCTTCGGCGGATAGGCTACGGGCATCCTTGCCGATGATCACACCCAGCTCCGACTCGTAGTCACAGCTGTCGGAAAGCTCTTTATAGCAGCTGACCGAAGCGCCGTCGCCGGCTGCAACAGACACCCGTTTGGAAAAATAGATGGCCTTTTCTTTTCCTCCGGTAAAGACATCTGAAAATGCGCCTGCCTCTTTGGCATGCTCGGTATAATTAAGCCCCAGGCAGATCACATCCTGCAAGGGCTGAAGGATGGGCGCCAGTATCTGAACATCAGTCATTGCAATGCTTTTCGCAGTTGCAAGCTCCCTTTCCATCTTCGACTTTTCATCTGCTGTAAGCCCGCAGATGAGACGGTTCATATCTTCGTAAGAAAGACCGAACTCGTTGATGGGAACGACCCTGTCCTCTCCCCGAACGACGCCGACAGCTTCCTTTTCCTGATAACGGTACGTAACGAACTTCATGTAGCATCCTTTCTACTTCTTTGTATACTCGATCTTTGTTGCCCAGCTGCATTGCGGGCAGCCCTTGGGAAGGGAACACTTCATCTTTGCCTTAAAGGGCAAGTCCTTCATCAGCGTGCGCCCGCAGGACGGACAGCGGAGAAAAAAGTCTCTGGCGAAAAAGCCGAAGCTGGTCATCAACGCGCCGCACAGCAGAAGAACGGCGATCAGCCAAAGCAGACGAGCGGGCAGCAGCAGAGAGCTGATCATGATCAGAACCCCTGCAATTGCCAGAATATGGCAAATGATCATATCACGTTTCCGGATGACAAGTATGCGGTTACTTTTATTGGATTTCTTGGAATTTTTACCTTTCATTCCTTTTTTTCTCCTTTTTCTATCGTTGTTTCGAGAGCGGACCTTCGAAAAGACCGCTGTTTTCCGTTTTCAGCCACTTTTTTAATTCTACGGGTCAATTATCGACCGCAGAGGGTTTCGTTTGCTACAGCCAAATTTAAAGCCTTGAAATTTTC
>JABUTE010000077.1 GCA_021443825.1 Bacillota bacterium | reverse complement strand
CGGGGTCATCGACAGCGATTATTACTATGCCGACAACGAGGGTCACATCATGGTAAAGATCACCAACGACAGCCGGGAAGGAAAGACCCTCGAGATCCCGGCAGGAAAAGCCTTTGCACAAGGGCTCTTCGTTCCCTTTGGCATCACCGTCGATGATGGGGCGCAGGGTCAGCGGCGGGGCGGCTTCGGCTCTACCAACGCATAAGCGAATAAAAACTTTTTTTCAAGTCTTGTTTTTTATTTTTTGTAAAAAAGTTTAAAATTGAAAAAGGAAACTTTACTGCAGCGTTGTATATAACTTCTGTTTTGGAGGTTTTATGGAATCAAGGTCTTACAATGCTGCCGTTGAAGAGATCAAAAGCAGGTGTAACATCGTGGATCTGATACAGCCTCTGGTTCCTTTAAAACGAACCGGAAGCAATTTCAAGGGCTGCTGCCCCTTCCACAAAGAAAAAACACCTTCTTTTGTTGTGTCAGAGACCCGGCAGACCTATCATTGCTTCGGCTGCGGTGAGCACGGCGATGCGGTGGGCTTCGTGATGAAGTATTATAACAAGACCTTTCCGGAAGCTGTTGAGCAGCTGGCCGTGCAATACGGAGTGGAGATCAATACGGTCTATGCGCAGCAGGGAAAGCGAAAAGAGCCATATTATGAGGCAAACAGGCTGGCGGCACGTTTTTTCTTCAGCGCCATGGCTACCCCCGGCAGCAGGGGCTTTGCCTACATGGCAAACCGGGGCATCGAGCCTCAGACCCTCCAGAAATTCGGCATCGGCTATGCCGATGACCAGTGGACCTCTCTGACCGATCATTTGAAAGAAAACGGCATCACCGATGATATGATGGCAGAGCTTGGCCTTTCGTCCCGGTCACAGAAAAACGGAAAGCTCTACGATAAGTTTCGCGAGCGGGTCATTTTTCCCATCATCAATACCCAGGGAAAGGTGATCGGCTTCGGAGGGCGGATCATCGGTGACGGTGAACCAAAATACCTTAATTCGCCGGAATCCCTGGTTTTTCTGAAAAAGCAGAACTTATTCGGTCTTAATCTGACAAAGAGCGAGATCCAGAAAGAGGGCTATGCCATCATGGTGGAAGGCTACATGGATGTGGTCGGTCTTTACCAGAGCGGCGTAAAAAATGTAGCAGCCAGTCTGGGCACCGCGCTGACAGAGCAGCAGGCGAGATTGCTGAGTCGCTACACCAAGCGAGTGCTTCTTTGCTACGATGCCGACAGCGCAGGGATCAAAGCTGCACTGCGCGGCGTTGATGTTCTTCGCGATGCAGGGCTTGAGGTGCGTGTGCTTCATGTGGACGACGGCAAAGACCCGGACGAATATGTTCGAAAGCACGGCAAAGACGACTTTATCAAGCTTGTCGATAATCGCTCCCTGTCAGACATCGACTATAAAGTGGCGCTGGCTGCAAAGCAATACGACATTCAAACCACCGACGGAAGGATATCCTTCTTCCGCTCTGCGGCACAGATCCTCAGCCGGTTGGAGCCGATCGACCGCGAGATCTACCTCAAAAAAGTGGCAGAGGAATACGGCTTTTCCGAAGGAGCTCTTCGCAGCCAGGCAAGGGGAGCCAACGAGATCTTACCCGCGGCCCTTGCGCCTGCGTCCCAAAGCGAAGACGGTACCTTGCCGGCTTCTAATGGAGCTTCTGACGGACAGATCCTGCTGGAAAAAACGGTGATCCGTCTTCTGATGGGTAACAGCTCCTTCTATCCGGAGGCTGCTGCAAAGCCGCAGCTGATCGTGACCGATCCCGGGCGGGGCATCTTCGAAGCCTTCGCTCACCTCTACCGGCCCGACGCGGAGTTTGACGTGACCGATCTGAAAGACCGCCTTACCGAAGGCGAGATGGCTTATTTCGACCAGATCCTCAATACGGTGCTGGCAGGCGACGATGATCGAAAGGCCTTTGACGACTGCATGCGCAAGCTGGACAATGCGACCCGAACCAAGCGGATCCGTGAGATCAGCGATATTTTGTCTATGGCAGATCCGTCTGCCGATCCTGTATATCTGAACGACCTTGCAAAAGAACTTGCGGAACTCAATCAGCAGAACAAACGATAAAAAAGGGGCAGAAAATGGCAAATCAGAAAAACGACAGCAACCAGGATACTATGATGACGCTTCTGGAAAAGCGCTCCAAGAACGGAGAGATCAAGCTTTCGGAAGTGGACACTCTTCTTGCGCAGCTTAATGCGGCGTCTGAAAAGGAAGATCTGATCTATGAAGATCTTGACAGCAGCAGTGAAACGATCATCACGGAGTTGAGCCAGGAGGATCTGGAGCTTCTGACGTTGGAAGATATCGACCAGATTTCCGGCGGTGTCGGCATGGAGCATACCGACGAAGAAGATGACGGTGAACCGGATGTAGACGATCTGGAAGACCTTTCCCGCAACCTGACCGTAGACGATCCTGTTCGCATGTATCTGAAAGAGATCGGTACCGTTCCTCTTCTTTCTGCAGATGAAGAAATGGTTTTGGCCAAGGAGATCGAGCTGGGCAACGAAGCCGACGAAGAGATCCTCCGCCTAAAGAAGGAGGGCGTCGCTTATCAGGATATCGACGAAAGCATCAAGGCAGCCTCCAAAGCCGGCGAAGAAGCCAAAAGCAAGCTTTGCAAGGCGAACCTTCGCCTCGTCGTTTCCATCGCCAAGCGGTATGTTGGCCGCGGCATGCTCTTTTTGGATCTGATCCAGGAGGGCAATCTGGGTCTGATGAAGGCGGTCGAAAAGTTCGACTGGAGAAAGGGCTTTAAGTTTTCTACCTATGCCACCTGGTGGATCCGTCAGGCCATCACCCGTTCCATCGCCGACCAGGGCCGCACTATCCGTATTCCTGTTCATATGGTCGAGACCATCAATAAGCAGATCCGCGTTACCCGTCAGCTGGTTCAGGAGCTGGGCAGAGATCCTTCTCCCGAAGAGATCGCAAGAGAGATGGAGATCAACGTGGAAAAGGTGCGTGAGATCTCCAAGATCGCGCAGGAGCCTGTTTCTCTCGAGACGCCCATCGGCGAAGAAGAAGACAGCCATCTGGGTGACTTTATTCCCGACGATGACATTCCTTCTCCGACCGATGCCGCTGCCTTCTCTATGCTGAAGGAACAGCTGGACGAAGTTCTCGGCACTCTGACGGAGCGGGAGCAGAAGGTCTTACGACTTCGCTTCGGGCTGGATGACGGCCGCACCAGAACGCTGGAGGAGGTCGGTCAGGAATTCGACGTTACCCGTGAACGCATCCGTCAGATCGAAGCAAAGGCCCTTCGCAAGCTTCGCCACCCCAGCAGAAGCAGAAAGCTGAGAGATTATCTTGAAAACTGATATTCTTCTTTCCCCCCGTCTGGAGCTGATCGCACAGCTCGTAAAAGGAAATATTGCAGCAGACATAGGCACAGATCACGGATTTGTGCCTATTCGCTTGCTTTTAAGCGGCAAATGCCAACAGGTCATACTTGCTGATATCAACGAAGGCCCGCTGCAAAAAGCAAAAGAGAACCTGCAGGCGTATTCCATCTCACCGGACATGGCCCCCCTTCGCCTGGGAAGCGGGCTGCAGGTGCTTTCGCCCTACGAGGCCGATACGGTCATCATCGCCGGCATGGGCGGCGAACTGATCGCCGAGATCCTGGCCGAAGAGCCTGCCAAAAATGAGACTTTTGCCCGGTTCATTCTGCAGCCGAGAACGAAAGAAGCGGTGCTGCGGCGCTGGCTGCTTGAAAACGGCTTTTACATTACCGATGAACGGCTCGTAGAAGAGAGAGACCGCATCTGCCAGGTTCTTGTCGCAGAGCCTGTGATGCGCGCCTCGGAAGAAGCAGCCATATGTGCGGAGCGGATCCGCGATGGATTTGAGCTGCAATATCCTCCTTTCTGGTTTCTTCGGGAATCGGAGCGTCAGGTCTTAAAGCGCTTTGCGCAAAAGGAGCTGAAGCGCTTAGAGAACCTTCTCTGCCAATTGCAGAGGTCTTCCGATCGCGACGCCGTTGCTGATGCCATCCGTCGCATCCGTCAGGATCTGCAGCGCCTTACCGCTATCCTTTCGGAAATCTTTCCCAACGGATGGGATTAATACTTTCGCATCGACTGATTATTTGTTATAATAAAAGTTGAGCAGTCCAGACAATCGTGGCTGCAGCCGCAAGGCTGCAGGTGAGGAAAGTCCGGGCTCCGCAGGGCATGGATGCCGGTTAACGGCCGGTGAGGGTGACCTTAAGGAAAGTGCAACAGAAAACAACCGCCGCGTAAGCGGTAAGGGTGAAAAGGTGAGGTAAGAGCTCACCGGGGTGCTGGTAACAGGATCCGTCAATGTAAACCCCATCCGGAGCAAGACCAGTCAGAGAGGTAACTGCGCAAGCAAAGTGCCTGAAAGGGGGCTGCCCGTCCCTTCTCGGAAGGTAGGTCGCTTGAGCCTGCTGGCAACAGCAGGTCTAGAAAGATGATTGTCAAATACAGAACCCGGCTTACAGAACTGCTCATTTTTATTGAAGATCCAAGGCTTTCGGCGCTGCGCTGAAGGCTTTTCTTTTACTCGAAAGGAGAGAACCCGATGAAGCTGATCAGCTGGAACGTCAACGGCATTCGCGCCTGCATGGAAAAGGGGTTTCTTGATTATTTCGATTCGGCCGATGCCGATGCTATCTGTATTCAGGAAACGAAGATGCAGGCGGGACAGGCTGAGGTGCCGACTCCCGGCTATGAACAATACTGGAATTCGGCTCAGAAGAAGGGCTATTCCGGAACTGCAGTGTTTACCAGACATACGCCTCTTTCGGTTACCTACGATATCGATGCCTGCGGCCACGACACAGAGGGCCGTGCCATTACCCTGGAGTATCCCGATTTTTATCTGGTCACAAATTATACCCCCAATGCCCAGGAGGGTCTTGCCCGTATCGATTACCGCCTTGCATGGGAGGAAGCCAATCTGGCTTACCTGAAAAAGCTGGATGCAAAAAAACCGGTGATCTTATGCGGCGATCTGAATGTGGCACATAACGAGATCGATCTGAAGAATCCAAAGACCAACAGGGGCAATGCCGGCTTTTCCGATCAGGAAAGAGCTGCCTTCGGCAGGCTTCTGGATAATGGCTTTACCGATGCCTTCCGCTGGCTTTATCCCGATAAGATCCAATACAGCTGGTGGTCGTATCGCTTTAAGGCAAGGGAAAAGAATGCCGGCTGGCGCATCGACTATTTT
>JABUTE010000009.1 GCA_021443825.1 Bacillota bacterium | reverse complement strand
TTACCACCGACCCTAAGACCATGGAGCTTTACCGCCATATCTCCCTGAAGGATCTGTCCAGAGAGCGGGTCGAAGAAGAATTGAAAAAAGCCCTCTTAAAGGGCAGCCGGCCGTCGGTCTTTTTTGAGGTATTAAGGGAATGCGGCCAGCTGGAATACTGGTTTTCGCCCCTTCATCTGCTGCCGCAGCTGCAGCAGGATCCGGTCTATCATCCGGAGGGCGATGTGTGGATCCATACCATGCAGGTGCTGGACCGGGGCGCCGCCTTTCGCGGGCAGGTGTCAGACCCCTATGCCTTTCTGCTGCTCTGCCTGACCCACGATCTGGGAAAGCTTACCACCACCGCGGTGGGAAAAGACGGCCGCATTCACGCCTACGGCCATGAGGCAGAGGGGCTTTCGCTCATCGAGGAATTCCTTCGCCGGTTCACCGCCGACAAGGCGGTCATCGACTATGTGCTCAACATGGTTCCCCTGCACATGAAGCCCAATCTGGCGGCCTGGAACCGCTCCGCCCTTCGAACCACCAACCGTCTGTTCGACGAAGCCGCCGCTCCCAAGGATCTGATCTATTTTGCCATGGCCGACAAGCCGGTGATGAGCTTTGATACCCCCTTTGAGGGCGACAGCGCCTTTTTATTTCAGCGCTATGAAGACTACCTGCAGGTGATGGAGCGTCCCTATGTGGCCGGACGCGACCTGATCGAAGCAGGGCTTTCGCCCGGCCCGGAATTCAAAGCCTATCTGGAATATGCCCACAAGCTGCGCCTGGCCGGCATCGACAAAGAGAGCGCCTTAAAGCAGACCCTTGCCATGGCAGGCATCAAAACGAAAAAGGAAAAGAAAAAGCATGGAAGATCCGCAGATCGTAAGCAATAAAAAAGAGAAAACGCCCAAAAGCACCGGCGGCTTTTCGCGCCGGCTGTTTACGGCTGTCGCAGGCCTGGTAAAATGGGCCATGGGCATTTGGTTTGGATTTACTCTGGAGGAGGATCCCCGCATTGCCCAATGGAAGGCTTCCGACAGGGGCTTTATCATCCTTTGCGGCCATACGGCGGAGGCTGATGCAGCCGTGCTGCTGGCAGCCGTCTATCCCCGCTATGCTCGCTTTGTGGTGGGCGCCCAGCAGCTGTATAAGGGGCTGCAGGGCAGGCTGCTGCGCATGTTCGACGTGATCCCCAGAAAGCAGTTCGTCTCCGACATCGCATCGGTCAAAGAGATGATGAAAACGGTGCGCGACGGCCACGTGCTGGGCATGATGCCTGAGGGCAGAGTGTCGCTTGACGGAAGACCCTCTCCCGTCGACGGCTCCACCGCCAAGCTGCTGAAAAAGCTGGGCTGCCCGGTGGCTGTTCTTGTGCCCGAGGGCTCATACTGGATCAAGCCGCCCTACGACCACAAGGCCATTTTGCGGGGCCCGCTGAAGGGTCACCTGAAGGTGCTTTTGGAAGAGGGCGAGGCGGCATCCCTTTCGGCAGAAGAGATCACCGACCGGCTCAACAAAGCCATTTATTACGATGAATCAAAGGCCCTTTCCGGCACAGGGCGGCGCTATCAAAACCACAAGGGCCAGACCATGAAGGGGGTCTCCAACCTGTTCTATCTCTGCCCGTCATGCGGCGCCTTTTATACCATGCACCAGGCAGATGACCGGATGTGCTGCAGCAGCTGCGGCGCCGGCGTTCGGCTGACCCGCGAGATGGTCTTTCTTCCCGAAAAGGAAGGGCTTCCCTGCACCGTTCCCGACTGGAACGACCGGCAGCTGGCCTTCGAAAAGCAGTTCTGGAAAGAAGGATCCGCCCTGTTTTCTGTTCCCGTTACCCGCTATGTGGCCGACCTGAAGGGGGATGCGGTGTTTCGCACGCCGGAAAAGGGCCTTCTGACCCTGGACCGCAGCGGCCTTTCCTACAAAGGGGAGACCGATCATCTGCAGATCGCCCTCAGCGACCTGCCCGGCGTTTCCGCCGACTACGAAGACGGCTTTATCGCCTGCTACGAGGGCGACATCATTCGCCGCTTCGTGCTGGACGATGTGCGCAAAACAGCCCGTTTTGTAAATTCTCTTATGACCTTAAGAGAAATGGATCAATAAATAATGAATGAGAGGAGCAAACCATGACTTATCAGGAAGCTGAAAAACGATTTCGTGAGCTGAACCGGGAGATCGATTTCCTGCAGAACATCCGCAACACCCTTTCCTGGGATATGCGGGTCAATCTGCCTTTGAACGCGGCCGAATACAGAGGCAATTCCATCGCCTTTTTATCGGGTGAGATGATGAAGCGCAAAACAGGCGCCGAGATGAACGATCTGCTGTGCGCCCTGGAGGAAAAGCCGGCAGAAGATCCCATTCTTGCCGCCATGATCAAGAAGTGCCGCAAGGAATACAAATATCAGGCAGAGCTGGATCCGGCCCTCTTCATGGAATACAGCGCCCACAACCTGCAGTGTGAGGTGGTATGGCAGGAATGCCGCAAAAACAATGACTTTAAGACACTGGCCCCCTGGATGGAAAAGGAATTCGACCTGCTGCGCCGTCTGCAGGCCTGCCACGGCTGGGAAAAGGATCCCATGAGCGGCCTGATGAACGAATGGGAGCCGGGCATCACCCGAAAAGAGATGGATAAGCTCTTCGAAGAGCTGAAGGCCTTCGAGCTGCCCTTCCTGGAACAGCTCAAGTCTGCCCCCAACCAGCCCGACGGCGCTGCTTATCTGGGCCATTATCCCGTCGACAAGCAGAAGGAGCTGTGCAAATACGTTCTTGATAAGATCGGCTTCGACTTTACCAGAGGCCGCTGCGATGTCAGCGCCCACCCCTATACCACCGGCAACGACATCAACGACATCCGCCTCACCACCAGCTATTTCGAAGACAACTTCACCAGAGCGGTCTGCGCCTGCATGCACGAGGGCGGCCATGCCCTGACCGGTCAGAACTGCGACCCGGCTCTGCGTTATACCACCCTGGAGCATCTGACCGGCGCCGGCATGAACGAGGCCCAGAGCCGCTTCCTGGAAAACATCATCGCAAGGGGCCCCGAATACTGGGAGTTCCTGCTGCCTAAGGCTGCGGAATACTTCCCCGAGCTGAAAAGGTTCGATCCTCTGGAATTCAACCGCTCCATGAACAGCCTTCACTTCAGCTCCCATCGCCTCAAGTCGGACGAGCTGACCTATAACCTTCATATCATTCTGCGCTACGAGCTGGAAAAGATGCTCTTCGACGGCGATATCCCGTTTAAGGATCTTCCTCATTTCTGGAACGAAAAGTCGAAGGAATACCTGGGTGTGGTTCCCGAGACCGATTCGGAAGGCGTTCTGCAGGATATGCACTGGTGCAGCGGCTACATCGGCTACTTCCATACCTATGTGCTGGGCAACTTCTACGACGGCCATATGTACAATGCCATCCGCAAGGACATGCCCGATATGTTCGAGGATGTTAAGAAGGGTGAGCTTTTGGGTATCACCGGTTGGATGAAGGATAAGCTGCACCGCCACGGCGGTCTTTATCAGCCCACCGAGCTTTTGAAGATGCTGGACGGCGAAGAGCTGACCGCAAAGCATTACATCGACTACATCAAGGAGCGCTACGGCCGGATCTATCAGCTGTAATTGCCTTTTCGGAAAGCGAATATCGTGAATTCCCACCCCCGCTGCGGTTTCTTCGCAGCGGGGTTTTACATAAGGAATCCTCCTCCCACCACGTCCCGGATGATTTTTCGGCACATTTTTTTGATAAACGCCGTTACGATTTTGTCAACAATTCGAAAGTTACAGTTTTACATACCGTATGAACTATGCTATAATACATGCAAATTATTGTAACCGCACGAGGAATACAATGGAAAACGACGTAATCAAAGTAAAAATGCTGGGCGAATTCTCCATCGAGTACAAAGGCCATGTGCTCGGCGATGCGGCATTTCATTCGAAAAAAAGCAGGCTTCTGCTTGCCTATATGATCTGCAACCGCGAAAGAGAGGTCTCGCCCGACGAGCTGATCGACCTGCTCTGGAGCAATAAAGATAAAGAAGTCAACGGCAAAGGCTCTTTGAAGACTGCCTTCTACCGGGTGCGCTCCATTCTCGACGAGCTTGACGAGGATTGCGGCCACAAGTTCATTCACAATAAAAACGGCGTCTATTCCTGGAACACCCGTCTTCCGCTGGAGCTTGACACCGAGCTGTTCGAAGAGCAGTGCTATCAGGCAGAGGCGACCACCGATCTGGACGACCGTCTGAACATCTCGCAGAACGTGCTGGCCGAGTACGACGGCATCTTTCTTCCCGGTCTGGAAAGCAACAGCTGGGTAAAGAGCCTGATGGATTATTATTCCAACCTGTATATGGATGCCGCCTATAAGGGCATCGATTTTCTGGAGGCCAACGGCCTTTCCGATTCGGTCATCTTCTTCTGCCGCAAGGCCATCGCCAGAGATCCTTACAACCAGTCGCTGTATGCCCATCTGATCCGCAACCTGATCGAGAACAACGACCGCAAAGAGGCTGCCGCCCAGTTCGGTATCATCAGCGAAAAGCTGGGCGAGACCTTCGGCATCCAGCCCAACGAAGAGCTGCGCGAGCTTTATAAAGAAGCGATCCAAAGCCTCAACGACGATATCGTCAGCTTCGACGACGCCTTTGAGCAGCTGCAGGAGCAGAACATCAAGCGGGGCGCTCTGGTATGCGACTACGATTTCTTCAAGATCCTCTACCACTCCTCTGCCCGTACCATCGCCAGAACCGGCGATTCCTACCATCTGGTGCTGCTCACCTTAAGCGGTCGCGAAAAGGAAATGGCAAAGCACAGCCTTTCCCGTGCCATGGACAACATGCAGGATATCCTTCGCTCCAACCTGCGCTCGGGCGACTCGGTCACCCGGTGCAGCAAGTCGCAGTTCATCGTGCTGCTGCCCCATGCATCCTTTGAAAACGCGGTGATGATCTGCAAGCGTATCATCAAGAGCTTCACCAGGCAGTTTCCCCATTCTCCGGCCCAGGTGGAATACGCCGTCAAGCCGGTCAAGCCCATGTCGGCCTCTGTTGAAGACGATTCTTAAACCGCTGCCACCCATTTAAAAATCCCGATGCCCTTCCCTCTGCCCGAAACAAGGCAGTGCGAAGGGCATCTTTTTTTCGTTGAAGAAGAAAATAGCTTTTCATAAAAAACGCTTTTCGGCGGTCTGGTCCGCAAAAAGGATGATGCGGCTGCGCTGCGGAAGGCTTTCTTCTCGTTCTTGGCATCATACTTTTTGCGCTTCTTGAGCATCTCTGCAGT
>JABUTE010000239.1 GCA_021443825.1 Bacillota bacterium | reverse complement strand
CCGGAGAATTTACTCTTCATGCCTTCGGCATGCCAGAACATCTCGAAGGCATTCAGCTTCCGGAAGAACTTTGAGGCGCCGTAGCCGACGTGGAATGCCACCTGCTTATCGATGGTCAGATCCCACTCCATAGAGCCGGCATCACTCATCCACTCAGGATGAGCCTTCGCCTCCTCGGTGGTGATGCAGACCTTGCCGGTCATACGGGTTTCGGAGCAGGAGCACTCCGGCGCCGACAGATCCAGGTCTGTATCATAAGGAAGCGTTACCTCCTTCCATGGGTAGAATCGGTGAAGCTGGGCAGCTTCTTTGCCCCACCAGCCGCACTTCACCATAAGATAAGAGGGCTTCTTGCCGTCGATCTTACGGTCAGGGTGCTGTCCCAGAACCGGTTCATCCTCCGCCAGCCCGGGATTGCAGGTGAAGTATTCGATGAAGAAGGGCTGCTCTTCACCGGTTTCGGCATCCTCCGCAGTAAATGAATGCCACCACCAGTCATAGCCTCGTTTGGACAGAGGCCCCTTAAGCATGAAATGATTCCGCTGTCTGTCGCTGATATTTGCCATGTTTTTTCTCCTTATAATATAAAATTCACTCCCCGGCCATCTTCCTCTTTAAGAAGCGAGCCAACTTTCTCTGCTCAATCTTCCAGTAGATTGCGCGCACAGGAGGGCAGATGGTCATCAGGAACTTAGAGGGCAGGTATATGGGGCAGGGGTAGATCTGCTTCTTACCCTTCTCAATACCATTCACGATGGCTTTGGCCACAACTTCAGGCGTCTGCACGGGGAAAGGTTTCTCCACCTCGGTGCCGCCGCCGGCCACATTGAAAAAATTGGTATCGGTGGCTACAGGGTAGACGCAGGTGAGCTTCATATTCTCCGGCTTTTCCAGGCGGATAGCCTGCTGGAAGCCTTTCAAAGCAAACTTGGTGGAGGCGTACAGAGCATAGCCCGGCATTGCCATCTCACCAATGGCCGAGATGGTGTAGACCAAATGTCCGGAAGTCCCGTTCAACTGCTGCAAATACTTTGTGTAGGTATATATGGGAGTTATGGTGTTCAGTCGGAATATATTCTCAATCCGGTCATAATCCACATAGTCATATTTCTCGTAGTAGGGGGCGCCGGCATTTGCGATGAGGATGTCAGCCTTGCCGAATTCTTGGGCGATTTTATCAAATATGGCATCCGCGCCTTCCCTGGTGCTGAGGTCACAGTCAAAAAGGATCACGTTTTCCCCGAAGCATGTGTTTTCGATGGCGCTGCGGCTGGCGGAGATGATGGTGTTGCTTGGTTCGGCGGCCAGTATTTCCAGAATGGACTTCCCAATGCCGCTGGAGCCACCGGTGATGACTATCTTTTTGTTGGTAATCATAGTATTCTTCCCCCTTATCCTCTATATGATATTCTGTCAGATAAGATTCTTTACGGCATCGTAAGCACTGTGACAGGCATCGGCGATGGTTCCGCTCCTTTTGGCGTCCCCCGCCTTGATAACATTTTGCAGCCCTAGCTCCTCAAGCTCTGCTGCCAGAGCGTTCTCGGGCCTTATGCCCAGAGCCGGCACCACGTAATCGGCAGGTATTTCGTAGACCGTCTTCGTTTTCACATCCTCCACGATAACCCTGCCCTCTGCCACCTCGTTCAGTTTGGTGTCGGTAAGGATCCGGACGTTGTATTTCTTCAAGCGTTCCATCACGTCATCCACAAGCTGGAACCAGACACCCGGTGCCGCTTCCGATGCCATTTCGATGATGGTCACATCGTTCCCGGTCTCACCCAAGATCTCGGCGGTCTCCAGACCGGTCATGCCGGAGCCCGCCACGATGACGCGGCTGTTCTCGATCTTCCGTTTCTTCAGGATCACATCCTGAGCCGAGAATACATGGGGCAGATCCAGGCCGGGGATTGAACGGGGAAGCAGAGGAACACCGCCGGTAGCGATGATGACAGCATAGGGTGCCTTATCGCGGATCTCTTCTGCGGTCAGAGTAGTGCTCAAGTGGATCTGTGCGCCGGCCTTCCTAGCCAGAGTCATAAGATCCTCGATGCTCCAGTAGAGCTTATCTCGCAGATTGCAGGCGGAGGCGGTGATCACCTGTCCTCCGGGGCGGTCATTCTTCTCGTAGACCTCCACATCGCAGCCCTTCAAAGCCAAAGTATGGGCGGCAGTCAGTCCGGCCGGGCCGGCGCCTATGACGATGACCTTTCGTCCGGCGCCAACCTGCCGGGGGTAGAAATAGCTCTTTTCATGCGCAATGCTCATATTCAGAGCGCACTCGCCGGGACGGCCAACGCAGGCATTGGTCATTAAGGAGCGAACGCAGTTAAGGCAGCCGATGCAGCGGCGGATCTCCTCCGGCCGTCCCTCTGCCGCTTTGTTGACCCAGTGAGGATCGCAGATGAAGGTCCGGGCCGAGGCCACGAAGTCCTGATAACCCTCTTGCAGCTGGAGCTCCGCCTGATCAGGGGTGCGGATCACATTGGCTGCGATGACAGGGATGTTTACCACGCTCTTGATCTCTTTGGCCAAATACTTCCGCCAGCCGAGCTCAAATGTGGTGGGCTCCAGCCAGTAATTGAAGGCATCGTAGCAGGCGCTGGTGACGTTGATGGCGTTGACTCCCAGTTTCTCCATGCACACGGCGATGCGCTTGCCGGTCTCAATGTCGTAGCCCTTTTCAGGTTCTCCAACTTTCGCGTACATCTCGTCCGCCGTCATGCGCACGATGATGGGATAGTCCTCGCCGCAGCGCTTGCGGATTCCCAGAATGATCTCCTCAAGGAAGCGCAGTCGGTTGCGGAAACTTCCGCCGTATTTGTCAGTGCGGCGGTTGGTATAAGGTGACAAGAACTGCTGGATCAGGTAGCCGTGTCCGCCGTGAAGCTCCACAGCATCCACGCCGGCCTTTTGGCACCGCTCTGCGGCATCCACGAAATCCCGGATCAGGCTCTTGATCTCCCTTCGGCTCATGGCATGGAAGCGTGTGGCACCGTGCTTTGCCGGCTCGCACTTCGACGGAGCCTGCACAGAAAAGCAAATTCCCTTGGCTTCCATACTCAGCAGCAGGGGGGTGCAGCGGAAGATGAGGTTCATGACCTTGGGGAAGCGGTCGGCTATGGGAATCACAAAAGGGAGGGAGTTGATGGCGCTGGCCATGCCCTGACGGCCGGGGTGGTGGAGCTGGATAGCCAGCTTGGCTCCGTGAGCGTGGATCAGATCTGCGAACTCTCTCATAGGTTCAATGTGATAATCGTGGCTCATAGACAGCTGTGTGAAAGTTAATGCGCCTCGCATGTCATTTACCCTGCAGACGCCGGGGATGATCAGCCCCACCCCTCCTTTGGCCCGTTCCTCATAGTAATCCATGAGACGTCGGGTGGGCTTGCCGTTGGGCTGCCCCAGGCTGAATTCTGCGGCTGCCATTACCGTCCGGTTTTTAACCGTCATAGTGCCTATGTTCATTGGGGACAGAAGCATGTCGTAAGGCATAGAAATACCCCCTGTATGGAATAAGATGGATTCGGCCGCCTTTTTCAGAAAATAGAGTTTCCATACAACATTTTTTTAGAGTTAAAACATCCCCATAAACACGCCGATTATAAGGGGTTATGGGATTTAATAATACTTTACCCCTCAAAGCCGGTTTTTTTAAGAGCACCGGGAAAAACGGGCTCAGGTTTTCAATTATTTTGGGACATTTTTATTTATTGTTGACAGGATTGGAAAAATTTTCCTCGTCCCGGATTTAAGGCCCCGATTCGCGCTAACTTTGGAACACCCGGAAAGTCTACTTGAGTTTGATAGAGCAGCCGAGGGAGATAAACTGCATCATTCCGTCGGTTACCTCGGCATCAGTGAAATCAAGCCCGCCGTACTGTGAATCTACGTGACGATTTCCGGCCCAAACTGCGGTATAGCCGAGAGTCCACTCGCTGTACTCGTTCGGGCGGTACTGGAAGCCGACACTGAGACTGCTGCGGTCGCCTGTCGGAACTGAAAAATCAACTCTGTTATCGGGGATCGGCGTTTGATCCCATACATATCCGCCCATTATTGACCAGCGTTCGCTGAGTTTGTGCTGAATACCGATACCGAAGCGCCAAGAAGCTTTCCAGTCTTTTATAGACGAAACAGTAGTTTCGGTTCCGCTGAGCGGTCCTTTGTCAAATGTAATATTGAGTGCGTCATAAGTACTCCAGTTCGTCCAAATGGCATTCAATTCGATTCTCGTCCTGTCATTGAATTTGTGCCCGATGCCGATCGTAAGGGAATCCGGAAGGGTGACCTTTCCATGTGCTCCCGAACTGCCGGGCATCATCGCAGAAGGAATGAAATAGGCCGCTATCGGATTAAGCATATAATCAAAGTCGCTGTCAGCGTCCATTGTTTGTTCGATACGCGAGCGGTAGACAACTGCAAGAGAAGTTTTGGGTGTGAAGTCGTACATCATCGAGATAACCCATCCGAGTCCGGTACTGTCGCCTTCGAGATCGGATCTTACATCTCCGATATAGCCCAAAGGATTCAGTATTTTGAAGCGATCGTCTATTGCAGGTGTTGCCTTTTTCATACGCATTTTGATGTAATTGATGTCGAGACCCAGACCGACAGATAGTTTGTCGTTGACCTTAAAAGCATATGTCGGCTGGATCGTAACCCCGGTGAGGCCGGCATATGTCATATCATAACGGCCATACCAATCATCGTTCTGCTGGGAACGGTTGCCGAAACGGGAGAAGATTCCTATGCCCCACCACGAATTCTTGCCCGCTTTCATAGCATAGAAAAGATTAGGAGCGGCGCAGGGGTCGTAATTACTGTCTGTCCGCATCGGCACACCCTGATTAAGTACTCCGGCTTTTGCGCTGCTGGTTCCCGAAGGGTTTATCCAGCTAAATCCGACGCTTAAATATGAGCCGTCCAACTTTGTTAGCTGAGACGGGTTATAGGCAATGACAGCGGGATCTTTCTCTGCAAACATATATGCATCACCCATTGACGTGCCTGCGGCACTCCATTCGTAGACAGCGAAACCTTCTGCGAATACTGCGGCAGGGAGAGCCGGCGATAGAAGCATCGCCAAAAATACCGAGAAAAACAAATTTCTTTTCATAAGTGAAAGCAATCCTTTCGTAAAATAGGATTTTCGGTTCCCGAATCTCGAAAATACCGATTACGGTTATGCCCGGATCGCCGGCAGGGCTGAGACTATGGTTCCGCAAAGCTCAGCCGTTGTTAATTATTGCCGCATAACGTCCGGTTTTCATATTCTCCATTATATCATTTATATCATCACTCTTAAACACAGA
>JABUTE010000118.1 GCA_021443825.1 Bacillota bacterium | reverse complement strand
ACCTTGCTTGCGTAGTCCACCGAGATCCGGCCGTAGCCGGTGGCAAGCACCTTGTTGGCATCGCCCACAGGATAGCCTGCTGCTTCCAGGCGCTTTGCGATCTCCATGGCCGTTTCCTTGCTGCTCCAGCCGGTGGGGATCACGAAATGATCGATCATATTCTGTTCATCCAGAACCACCACCTTGGAGGCAGTGGATCCGATATCAATTCCGGTATAATACATAGTGTTTACGCTCTATTTATCGATGGTTTCCAGGAAGGCCTGCAGTCTGGTGTTGATCTGGCCCTTATCCGACATGGAGTAATCGGTCTCGATGCCCATATAGGGGATGTGCTTTTCCTGCGTTACATAATTCTTAATATAGTAAGCTTCTACATCGTAGGTATGGCAAGACTGGAGAATGACCTCGATCACGCCGTCTACATGAAATTCGTCTACCATCCAGGAGATGCCCTCTCTGCGGCCGCCGTTGGGCGACATGACAGAGCAGTTGGTATTGATATACTTCTTTGCCAGAGCCAGATAGACATCGGCCTCGGTCTCGTCCACCAGCTCCAGGTTGTTGCGGATGCCGCTGCAGGTATCGAAGACGACCACATCGGCGCCCATCTCTTCTACCGCCTTGATGACCTTGTCTCTGACGCCGGCATTGGGGCAGCCGGTGACCAGAAGTCTGGGTCTGTCGTCGGGCTTGCCCTTATAATTGGCTTCCCAGTCGGCGCGGATCTCAGCCGTTCTGGCCTTGATCTCTTCGATGCGCTTTTTCTGGTCGAAGGAGAAGGACCCGGCATCGACGCGGGTGCCCATCTCATAGCCGCTGAGGGGTGCGGGAACCAGCTTGGACAGCTCCTGAAATTCCAAAACGGCGCGCCGCTCCTCGTTCTGACCCTTGATGGCTTTGCGGATCATGTCGTCGGTGATGGTGACATGGAAGTAGTCTTCCAGCTTTTCTTTGAATTTTCTGATCTCGCTTGCCCAGTACAGCAGCGACTCCTCGCTTCTGTTGTGGGGCAGCTGCATCACATAGGTCGGCTTGATCTCGTTGAGCAGCTCAAACATCTTCATCTTTCCGTCGCAGGTAGTCTCACCGACGATCAGATCGGAGAAATAGAAGAAGGGGCAGGTATCGGTCAGGGCTGCGCCGTAGCTGGACTTGATCAGAGGGCAAAGGTTTCTTGGCAGGTTTGCTTCTGCTGCCGGAATGGGTTCTTCCGTAAAAGAGCAAAGGCCGACGGGAAGAGCCCCGGCAGCACGTACGATCTCAACGGGAACAAAGGAGCAGAAGGAACCGACGACGATGGCGCCGTTGTCCTTTTGCTGTTTCATGTTCAAAAAGCTCTTCTGGCGCATTTCAGGATAGCTTTCAAAATTTTTCGGCAGTTTTACTTCACTCATTCGATCTTCTCCCTTTGCATAAAAACACTTCGGTTTAAGCAAACAATTATTACATACATAAATAATTATAGAGAGATACCCCCACACCATCCAATCAAGAAATTAAATAAATCGGCATAAGCTATCAAAAACTCTTTTCTTTTGACGAAAGCCCTGCGATGGGAGTATAATTTATTCGTTATGTACATTTTAGGATGAACAATCCGGCAACGGCCCTGCGGGCTGCCCGGTGAAAGGAGTACTATGTCTGTAATCTGCAGAAAAGCAGACTGGAAAGATCTTCCCGCTCTGCTTCAGGTCGAACACGATACCATGCCCAACCACACCTATCTGGCGGCTGTTGCGGAAAAGTTCCTGGATCCCTCTCAGGGCGTTCTTTTCGCAGCCGAAGTGGACGGCGTTGTTGCAGGGGTCGCCCATCTGGCCTTCTTAAGCGACGGCGGAAGCTGGCTGGAAGTACTGCGCGTTACCCCCGCGCTTCAGAAAAACGGCTGCGGCACCAAGATCTACGAAGAAGCCATGAAGATCTGCGCCGAAAAGAAGCTGACCTCCATCCGCATGTATACCGGCGGCAAGAATGTCACCTCAAGAAAGCTGGCAGAGCGCTTCGGTCTCACCCTCACCTTTACCGGCCGTGAAGGCGTGCTGGAAGCCGAAAATGTAAAGGGTGCCGAAAACACCGGTTTTCAGCAGGTCTGCTGCCCCGAGCAGGCGGCAAAGCTGGCAGAAGAGGCCGTCAAGACCTACGGCGGCTACATGTGCACCAACCGCACCTGGTGGCAGATGGGAGACGATCTTTGGAAGGATCTGTGCGCACAGGGAAGCCTCTACGAAAAGGACGGCAGCCTGATCCACATCGGCGCCAGAATGCAGCTGGATAAGGGCCTGAACATCGGTCTGATCAGCGGCAACGTGCACGAAGCGGCAGCCTTTGCCAAGGACATGCTGGTCAAGACCGGCCTTCCCCGCCTGACTGCCATGGTTCCCGTCGATCAGCCCCAGCTGATCGCGCAGATGGAAGCAGAAGGCTTCGTATTCCCCGAGACCACCATCATTATGCTGGAAAAGAAGTTCTAGACCCTTTTCCGTACACCTTAGCAATCATTTCAGGAGGAACTGACCTATGAATCTCGTAGAACGCTTTTTAAAGTATGTTGCTGTCTACACCCATTCCGCAAGAGACATCGAAAAGGACCCCACCACCGAGATGCAGTGGGATCTGGCTAAGATCCTTGTCGAAGACATGAAGGCTCTGGGCATGGAGGATGCCCGTGTCGACCAGTATTGCAGAGTATACGGAACCTACCCTGCCTCTAAGGGCTGGGAAGATGTGCCTGCCATCGGCTTCATCGCTCATATGGATACCGTCTGCGACGCCCCCGGAGACAACATCAAGACGAAGATCGTCCACTATGAAGGCGGCGACATCGTGCTTTCCGAAGGCATCGTAACCTCTCCTGCCGACTTCCCCAACCTGAACAACTATGTCGGTCATGACCTGATCGTTACCGACGGCACCACCCTGCTGGGCGCCGACGACAAGGCCGGCATCGCTGAAGCCCTCGATCTGATCCAGCGCCTCGGTGAGCATCCCGAGATCGAGCACAGAAAGATCGCTCTTTGCTTTACTCCCGACGAAGAGGTCGGCAGAGGTCCCCTCCACTTCGATTACGAGCACTTCGGTGCACCTGCCGGCTACACCATCGACGGCGGCGCGCTGGGCGGCATCTGCTACGAAAACTTCAATGCTGCCGGCGGAACCCTGAAGATCCACGGCTTCAACATACATCCCGGCGCTGCCAAGAACAAGATGAAGAATGCGGTCAAGCTGGCTGCCAAGTTCATCATGATGATGCCCGACGCCGAATCGCCCGAGCATACCGAAGGCTACGAAGGCTACTACCATGCCGGTGAAGTCAACGGCAACGAGTCCGAAGCCTCCGTAAGACTGATCATCCGCGACCACGACCGCGCTTCCTTCGAGGCAAGAAAGGTCTTCCTCAACAACCTGGTCGCTTATCTGAACACCGTTCACGGCGAAGGCACCTTCGAGCTGGAGCTGAAGGATTCCTACTATAACATGAAGGAAATGATCCTGCCCCACATGGAGCTGATCGACAATGCGGTCGAGGCCATGAAGGCGGTCGGCGCAACGCCCCGCATCGAGGCTGCAAGAGGCGGCACCGACGGTGCTACCATCTCGTACGGCGGCATTCCCTGCCCCAACCTCTCCACCGGCGGCGAGAACGCACACGGCGTAAAGGAATTCGCATCCGTACAGGATATGGGCAAGATGGTCGATGTGCTGCAATACATCGCCACCTCCAGAAAGTAAGTCCAAGCAATGCATTTCAGCCCGGTCTTTCAAAAGCCGGGCTGTTTTTGTAAATGAAAAGGAGGTCTTCCATGAATTATACCTTTGATGAGAAACAGCTGCAGACCATCATGGCCATCGCCGATGCCAAGGGCCCTTCCGGCTTTGAAGACGAAGCCGTCGCTGCCGCAAGAAACGCTGCCTCCTGGATGCCCCGCATCGAAGAGGATTCCATGCGCAATCTCTATCTCTACCGCAAGGAGCATTCCGGAAACAAGCCGGTCTTTATGCTGGATGCCCACAGCGACGAGTGCGGCTTTATCGTTCACTCCATCAAGCCCAACGGGTGTCTTCGCTTTCTCACCCTGGGCGGCTGGAGCACCGCCGGTCTGCCCTCCTCCAAGGTGCTGGTGCGCAACGCGCTGGGCCAGTGGATCCCGGGCATCATCGCCTTAAAACCGGTCCACTTTATGACAGCGGCCGAGCGGGCAGGCGGCAATATCGACCTTTCTTCTCTTGTCATCGATATCGGTGCCACCTCCAAAGAAGAAGCCGTTGAAAAGTTCCACATCCGCATCGCAGAACCGGTGGTTCCCGCAGTGACCTGCGAATACAGCACAGAAAACGATCTGCTCTTCGGCAAAGCCTTCGACTGCCGCATCGGCTGCGCCGCTGTGCTGGAGACCCTCCGCCGACTGGACGGTCTTGACCTTCCCTTCGATGTGGTCGGCGTTCTCTCTTCGCAGGAAGAGGTAGGCGAACGGGGCATGAAGGTGGCAGTCAATCACGTAAAGCCCGATGTAGCCATCTGCTTTGAGGGCTGCCCTGCCGACGATACCTTTACCGAAGGCTATGCCATCCAGACGGCACTGAAGAAGGGCCCCATGTTCCGCCATATCGACAAGTCCATCATCGTCAACCCCAGATACCAGCGGTTCGTTCTGGAGCTGGCGCAGCAAAAAGGTCTGCCTGTGCAGGAATCGGTCAGAGAAGGCGGCGGCAACAACGGCGCCATCGTGCAGACCGCTCTTGACGGCATTCCCGTTGTGGTCGCCGGCGTTCCTGTCCGCTACATCCATGCCATGAACTGCATCACTTCCTATTATGATTATGAAGCGACAGTGCAGCTGGCGGTCGAGATCGTAACGGCCATGACGCCGGAGCTGCTGAAAGGCTTTTGATCGCCTATGACTGCATTTTTGATCCACCCGAAGCTTCCGACGGGCATCAAGGCCGCCATCTTCGATGCCGACGGCGTTCTGCTCAACACCGCCGGCATCTGGAAGGGCCTGGGCGATCGCTATCTGAAAAGTCTGGGGCTGGTGCCTGAAGAAGGCCTTGGCACCAGACTGTTTTCCATGAGTCTGGAGCAGGGAGCCGATTACCTGCGCACCCGGTATGCCCTCGGCAACACCACCGAAGAGATCATCGCAGACCTGGAAACGTTGCTTCACGATTTCTATTATTACGAAGCCGAAGCAAAGCCTGGGGCACGAGAGCTGGCGGCGCTTCTGGCAGACAGCGGTGTCGCCCTGGCTGTCGCCACCTCCAGCCCGAAGGATCTGATCTGCAGTGCCCTTTCCCGTCTGGGTCTGCTTTCTTATTTTCAGCAGGTGCTCACCACCACCGAAAT
>JABUTE010000021.1 GCA_021443825.1 Bacillota bacterium | reverse complement strand
CCGATGATGGTCGATACCAGCAATGCGCTGGGCATAGCCGTCACCTCGCAGAACACATAGCAGATGATGCCGATGATCAGCGAATCCAGCGCCTTTCCCGAAAGAAAGCCGGAAAACATCCGGTCGGCGAATTTGCATTCCTCGACGATAACATCGGCCCATTTTCCGGGCACGGCGCTGTAAAGAAACAGGCCCATATCCTTCTTGATGGATTTGCGGGCAGCCAGTGCGTAGACGGCCACCACCAGACCCACCAGAATATCCTTGATGCTGATCACCACGGAAAGAACGCCGGAGCCGACGCCGCCCACCAGAGTGCTCAGCTCGGGCAGCAGCTTCTGATCGGTCCAGGTCTCGAAGTTCTTTGCCGCCGTGCTGTAGACCGTATCCAGCTGGGCAACCAGATCGGGGCGGTCCTCCAGATGGGTCTGAATGGACTGCTGCAGCTGCATCAGCCCCTGCGGCAGAGTATTCTTCAGGGTCAGGATGCTGTAATACATCTGGGGCACGATCAGGCTGAGCAGGATATAAAAGGCGAGGATGAAGACAGCAAAGGAGCAGACGATGCCCGCCACCTTCTGCAGCTTTTCCAGCCGGCCCCCGGTAAGCCTTGCGAACAGCCGCTCAAAGAACCGGCAGACCGGCGTCAGCAGATAGGCGATGGCAAAGCCGATGATGAACGGACGCAGGATCCTCGACAGCTTCGTTACCGCCGAGCCGATGCCCTTGACCCGGTAGAGCAGAAAGAAGAACAGGATGGCGATGCAGAAAGAGCCCGCCTCATACAGCATGGGGGCGATATAGGGGTTTTTCCGTTTGTTCTTTTTTTCCATAAGACGCTTTCTAAAAAAGCTTCCGGCGTCAAACGAACGCAAGACGCCGGAAGCCGAAATTAACGGTTCAGATTACCACTCCGCATTGAATACGTACTTGTCAAGACGGTCGAAGGCTTCTCTTACTCTGGAGTTGGGCAGAGCCAGATTCATGCGGATCGTATTCTTCATGAAGAAGGCTTCGCCGTTCTGCCAGCCGACACCGTACTCCAGACCTCTGGAATACAGCTGATCGTAGGTCTTGCCGTGCTCCTCGAGCCACTTGGTGGTATCCATATACAGCAGGTAGGTGCCCTGGGGCTTTACGATATCAACGCCTGCAAAGTGGGCCTTGATATAATCGTAGCCGTAATCGACGTTCTCACCAAGAACCTGGCACAGCTCGGCGACCCATTCGTAGCCTTCCGGCTTGTAGGCACCGATCAGGGCGTGCATGGACAGCACGTTCATGGAGTTATAGTGGCTGAGAGATTCGGTCTTGACGATCCGATCCTTCAGATACTTGTTGTAGATGATGTGATAGGAACCGATCAGGCCTGCCAGGTTGAAGGTCTTGGAGGGAGCATACATGGCGACGGTTCTCATCTTGGCATCTTCGGAGATGCTCTGGGTGGGAATATGCTTGTGTCCGGGCAGGATCAGATCAGCCCAGATCTCGTCGGAAATGACAAAGCAGTCGTTGGCCTTGTAGATCTCCATGGCCTTTTCGATCTCCCACTTTTCCCATACGCGGCCGGTGGGGTTCTGGGGAGAGCAGAAGATGGCAACATGGATGTTCTGCTCTTTCAGCTTCTTATCCATATCTTCGTAGTCCATTCTCCATACGCCCTGTTCGTCCTTATACAGAGGGGTATGAACGGCTTCGTAGCCGTGGTTCTTCAAAACGCCGGTAAAGCCAACATATACGGGGGAGTGTACCAGTACCTTGCCGCCCTGCTCGCACAGGACCTGCAGTGCGGAAGCAACACCGCCCAGTACGCCGTTTTCGTAGCCGATATGCTCGGGAAGAAGACCTTCTACCCCGTGGTGATCCTTTTGCCACTTGATGATGGATTCAAAGTATTCCTGACGGGGAGCAAAATAACCGTAGGTGGTATGCTGGGTTCTTTCGATGATGGCCTGGGGAATGGTGGGGCAGGCAGGGAAGTTCATATCAGCGACCCACATGGGGATGAAGTCAAAGCCTTCCTTGACCCGGATATTATAGTTATAATACGGACTTCTGTTGTTCTTTGCCAGAGGCCATTCCACTGCAATGGCGTCCTGTCTTTCGATGATGGATGTAAAATCGTACTTCATGAGATCTCCTTTACAGAAAAGAACCGGTGGGTTCCGCTAAAAGAAATAGTAACACGATAATTATACGACTATTTGAGACATTCGTCCATGACTCTTAAAACGTTGCCGTATAAAAATTTATCGATCTGGGCCTCGGTAAACGACGCCTTTTTCAGGCCGTCGATCAGCTTATACAGCTGGGTAACGTCTTCCACCTCCTGGGTGCCGAACACACCGTCGAAATCAGAGCCCATGGCCACCGTATCGGTGCCGGCCAGATCGGCGATGTAGCGAACGTGCCTTACCATGGCGTCGACGCTGCTGTGGGTATCCTTCGGATCTTTATTGAGGAAGGAAGCAAACACATTCAGACCGGTAACGCCGCCTGCCTTTGCAAGAGCCTTCAGCTGGTCGTCGGTGAGATTCCTTCTGTGGGGTGCCAGGGCTCTGGCATTGGAATGGGTGGCGATGAAGGGCTTTTTGCAAAGATCGGCAACATCCCGAAAGCCGCCGTCGGAAAGATGGGAAACATCCACCAGAATGCCCAGCTGCTGCATATATTCCACGGCTTCCTTGCCGAAATCGGTGAGGCCGCGGTTCATGATGGCAGGGTCTTCGCTGTTGGGATAGCCCAGGCAGTTGATGCCGTTCCAGGTAAGGGAGATGGCGCGAACGCCCAGATCGTAGTATTCTTTGATCTTCTCCATGCGGCCATTGATGGCTCTTCCGTCTTCCATGGTGAGGATGCCGCTGACCAGACCCTTTGCGAAGTTTTCGCGTACCTGGGAGGCATTGACCGCCTTGGCCGCCAGATCGCCGTGGGCCTTCATGCTGTTTTCGAAGATGCGGCTGCAGCCTTCGATGTATTCGTCGTCGCTGTAAGAGCCGGAAAGGTTCATCCGGGCAAGAAAGCCCTCTTCGGGCATATAGATGGCAAAGAACTGGGCCATGGCGCCGGCTTGGGAAAGCCGCTTTAAGTCGACCTGCCCCGTAAGGCTGTACAGGTCGTCGCTGCGGTCGAAATAGCACTTCATCAAGGTATCGCAGTGCATGTCGATGCATTTGGTCTTCATAAATATCCTCCTGACAGAATAAAAACGAAAAAGAAAAGCACCGGCCTCATGACCAGTGCTTAAATTATTATTATATTACTGCAGAGCTGCCTTTGCAACTTCGACCAGCTGGGTAAAGCCCTTGGGATCGTTGATTGCCATTTCGGACAGCATCTTTCTGTTGATCTCAACGCCTGCTACCTTCAGACCGTTCATCAGTCTGCTGTAGGAGATGCCGTTCATTCTGGCGGCTGCATTGATTCTTGCGATCCAGAGCTTTCTGTATTCTCTCTTTCTCAGCTTGCGGCCCATCTGTGCGGAGCGCAGAGCTCTCATAACAGCGGGGTTTGCAGCCTTGAAGATCTTGTGCTTGGAGCCATAGTAGCCCTTTGCCAGCTTCAGGATCTTATTATGTCTCTTCTTTGCGTTAACGCCCTTCTTAACTCTTGCCATGTTTGTCTACCTCCTACTTTCCGATGAGTACGCTCTTGATTCTCTTCTGATCTGCATGAGTGAGGACAGTAGCCTTACGCAGGTTCATGGTTCTCTTCGGAGTCTTCTTTGCGGTCAGATGGCTCTTGTAAGCCTTATTTCTCTTTACCTTGCCGGTTCCGGTAAGCTTGAATCTCTTCATTGCCCCTCTGTGGGACTTCATCTTGTTCTTTGCCATTTTGATTCCTTCCTAGAAATATTTATTGCTGAGCTGCCTGTGCTTTTTCGCTTTCGGCTGCCTGGGCAGCCTTCTTTGCGGCCTTTGCTTCTTTTTCTTTTTCCTTTTCGGTCTTGGGTGCGATCACCATGGTCATGTTGCGGCCCTCCAGAAGAGGATTCTTCTCGATGTGACCGTTTTCTTTGACGACGTCGAAGAACTTGAGCATGTTTTCCTTGCCCTTGTCTACGTAGCCCATTTCTCTGCCGCGGAAGCGCATGCTGACCTTTACCTTGTCGCCTCCTGCGAGGAACTTGGCCGCCAGCACTGCCTTGGTCTCAAGATCGTGCTCTTCGGTGAAGATGCCCAGTCGGATCTCTTTGACCTCCATAGTCTTCTGCTTCTTTTTCGCGTCTTTCTCTTTCTTCTGCTGATCATAGCGATACTTGCCGTAGTCCATGATCCGGCAGACAGGCGGAGCTGCGTTGGGAGAAATGTTGACCAGATCCAGGTTTGCCTCGGCAGCTTTCTGCAGAGCCTCCTGAATGCTTACGACGCCCTGCTGTTCGCCGTTGGCGTCGATCAGTCTGACCTCTTTTGCGCGGATTTCTTCGTTGATGAGAGCTTCTTTACTAATGGTTTTAGACCTCCGTAAAAAATAAAAAAAGCGGCGCACAAGCTCCGCTAGTCACAAAAAACTACTCGTTAAAGGAGTGGTCCTTATGAGCCCTGTCGGATGGTTCCTCGGGGCGAGAAGCGGATAACTTCTGCTTGATACTCGAATAATTTAACACCCGGCAGGTGGGTTGTCAAGTTGATTTTTGCCGGTTTTTCAATATTTTTCAGAGTTTTTAAAGCACTGCCGGCGAAGGGATCTCGCCGGCAGAAATGCTTCTTTTTTCGGTCTTATTTTACGACGATGGTATAGATGCGGCCCTTGACATACTTTTCCATGGCAACGGTCTTGCCTTCGGTAAACTTCTGCACGGCCTCGATCTGCCAGACCTTTTCCTTGACGGAATCGGCATCCTCTTCGACGGCGGCGGAAACGGTGCCTCTCAGCTTGCCGTTGATCTGAACGGGGATCTCGACGGTGTCGTCTTTGGCCTTTTCGGCGTCGAATACGGGCCAGGGCTCAAAGGCGATGGTGCCTTCGTGGCCCATCCGCTGCCACATTTCCTCACCGATGTGGGGGGTGATGCACGAGAGCATCTTGACGATGCCTTCGGCATATTCCTTCGGGCAGCTGCCGTTCTTATAGCACTCGTTCATGAAGATCATCATCTGGCTGATGGCGGTATTGAAATGGAGCACCTCGAAATCTTCGGTGACCTTCTTGACGGTCTGATGATAGAGCTTCGTCAGCTTATCGTCGTTTTCTTCCGTCAGGTTGGCAGGCTCGGTCATGAAATTCCATACGCGTCCCAGGAACCGGCGGGAGCCGGCGACGCCGTCTTTGTTCCAGGGCTTGCTCACCTCGAGGGGCCCCATGAACATCTCGTAAAGGCGCAGGGTGTCGGCGCCGTATTCTCTTACGATATCGCTGGGATTGACCACGAATTCGGG
>JABUTE010000308.1 GCA_021443825.1 Bacillota bacterium | reverse complement strand
ACTTTGCAGACAGCGGCGTCAGCCTTGCCGATCTGCAGGATCCGGATCTGGCCACCCATCTGTATGCCCATGCCCAGCAGAAGAAGCTGAAGGCAGTTGTCAAGGATGCCGATTCCCGGGGAGAGGTGAGCTTTTCCGATCTGAGCCTGGGACTTTATCTGGTTGCGCAGAAGGGTACGGTCTCGGGCTATTATGCCACCGCGCCGTTTGTCGTCAGCCTTCCCATGGCAGATCCCGAAGGAAGTGGCTGGCTTTATGAAGTATCGGCGGCGCCCAAGGTAGAGGCAAAGCCCACCAGGCCCGTTACGCCGCCTCCGTATATTCCCCCCGACACACCGTCTACTCCGCCGGAAACGCCGACGACACCGCCGGAAACGCCGACCACGCCTCCGGAGACCCCTCCGACCACGCCTCCCGAGACACCCACTACGCCTCCCCAGACGCCTCCTGCCGCGCCCGCTTATACCAAGCTGTCGGTAAAGAAGGTCTGGGCGAGCAGCGGTGATGAAAAGCCCGACAGCATCACAGTGGCGCTGCTTTGCGACGGCGATATCTTCGAGACCGCAGAGCTGGAAAAAGCAAATCGCTGGAGCTATACCTGGGTCAATCTGAGCACCCAATATCGGTGGGACATCGCCGAGCTCGATGTTCCGGAAGGGTATACCGTCGATTATTCGTACGGCGAAGAGCAGGTGACCATCACCAATACCTATATTCCGCCCAAGATCGAGATCAAAGAAGAAAGCGAAGAGATCACGGTCAAGAAGCTGTGGGACGACGGTGAAGGAGAAGCCCGTCCGAGCTGTGTTACCGTGCAGCTTTGGGACGGCAGCAGCCTGTATGACAGCGTCGAGCTATCCGCCGAAAACAACTGGACCTACACCTGGAAAAACCTGCCCCAAAGCGGAGCCTACCGGGTGGAGGAGGTCGATATCCCCCTCGATTACGAGGCCTGCTACAGCATCGACGGCACAGAGATCACCATCACCAACATCTGTCTGCTTCTGATTCCGGATGAGATGCGGCCTACCGGCGGATTGATCCAGACCGGTCAGCTCAACTGGCCGATCCCCGTGCTGGCAGGCCTTGGCATTCTGCTGTTTATGGCAGGCTGGATCCTGGTATTCTTCAAGAGGAAGAGCGGCAGTGAGAAATAAGCTGGGCATCCTGTTCATGACCTTCGGTCTTCTGCTGATCGCAGGAGCCGCCGGCCTGTTTCTCTATAACCAGAATGTGCAGCGACAGGCTGCCGATGCAGTCGAGGTGCTGCTGCCCAAGATGCAGAGCATCATCGCCCAGCGAGCGCAGGAACAGCCTGAACAGCGCCCCTGGGAGGAGCCGGATCCCCGTCCGGCCGAAATGACTGCAGAGGAGATCGACGGTCATTTCTATATCGGCTATGTATCGATGCCTGCTCTGGGGCTGGAGCTTCCGGTCATGGCGCAGGGCAGCGATTCCCAACTGAGGCTGGCTCCCTGCAGGCAGTACGGATCTGCCAAAAGCGGCGATCTGGTGATCGCAGGTCTTAATTACAAGACCCACTTCGGCACGTTACATATGCTGCGCGAAAACGATACGGTCACCTTTACCGATATGGACGGGGCTGTTACCTCGTATCTGGTAAAAAGCGTTCTGTCTGTCGATGCTGCTGATACGGACTATCTGGAAAACAGTGGCTGGCAGCTGGTGCTTTATACCTGCACCTACGGTAACGGACAGCAGATTGCCGCCTGCTGCGTTGCGGCAGAATAAAGCAGCAAAGAGAGCACAGGCCTCAAAACAAGGCCTCCTTACGGCGTGCAGCCAGCGGCGAAAAGAAAAATGTATCCGAAAAACCATTCGCAGGAGACTCCGGGAGGGGCCTCCTGTTTTCGTGTGAAAAGGATTGCTTCATGCCAACGGGGGTGATATTATCGAGGAGCACTATATCATGCGTTATATGTATACCTAAGGGGGTTATTGCATGAATAATACGAAAGATATGCAGTCAAAGAAAAATGTAAGCGTCGATAATATCTATTGCCTTGACGGACGGGTTCCCATCGCAAAGGCAATTCCCTTCGGCCTGCAGCATGTATTGGCAATGTTTGTGTCCAATCTGGTGCCTGTTTTGATCGTTGCCGGGGCGGCCTGCGTCGGCGGAAAAGGGCCTGCAGACGGCGGCGGGTTTGATGCCGTGCAGATCGCACAGCTTTTGCAATGCGCCATGTTTATCGCCGGCGTGGGAACAGCCGTTCAGCTGTATCCGGTCTGGAAGATCGGCTCGCGGCTTCCTGTCGTTATGGGCGTCAGCTTCACCTTTTTGGCATCCCTTCTTGCCGTTGCAACAAACCCCGAATGGGGCTACGAAGGCATGATCGGCGCCATCATCGTCGGCGGGGTTTTCGAAGGCTGCCTGGGTCTGACAGCGAAATACTGGAGACGGTTCATCTCGCCCATCGTGTCGGCATGTGTCGTCACCACCATCGGCGTCTCCCTTCTTTCCGTCGGAATGAATTCCTTCGGCGGCGGGCAGGGCGCCGCAGATTTTGGGGCCTGGTATAACCTGCTTGTTGCGACGGTCACCCTGATCGCCTGCATGGTCTTTAACAGCAAAGCCACCGGCGTATGGAAAAACCTGAATGTGCTGTTCGGGCTGGTCGTCGGCTATGTGCTGGCGTTGATCCTGACTCTTACCGGACTTGCCCCGATGATCGATTTCAGCGCCTTCGGCGATACGGTCAGCAAGGTCGGCCTGATCAGCATTCCCCTTCCGGTATTTGCAAAAGGAATCATGCCTCGGTTCTATCCGGGGGCGATCGTCGCGGTCGGTATCGTATATCTGGTATCGGCTGCCGAGACCATCGGTGATACCACGGCGATCTGCACCGGCGGCCTGGGCCGCGACATCACAGAGGATGAGGTGCAGGGTTCTTTGGCCTGTGACGGTTTTTGCAGCGCTCTTTCCGGGGTGTTCGGCTGCAACCCGATCACATCCTTCAGCCAGAATGTGGGTCTTGTGGCGATGACAAAGGTGGTAAACCGCTTCACCATCCTGATGGGTGCGCTGACGCTGATCATTGCTTCCCTGTTTCCGCCCATCGGTGCTTTTTTCAACTCCCTCCCCGATGCCGTATTGGGCGGCTGCACCATTATGATGTTCGGCTCCATCGTGTTCAGCGGCGTAAAGATGATCGCTGCCTGCGGCTTTTCGGAAAAGAATATGACCATCGTAGCGCTGACCTTTTCGCTGGGTGTCGGTGTAACGATGGTAGACCCTGCGTTCTTTTCTATCTTCCCGCCCATCGTGGGAGACATCTTCGCCAGCAATATGGTGGCCGGTGTCTTTGTGGTCTCCATGGTCCTTTCGCTGCTGCTGAAGGAGAACGAAGAGTAATACAGGCAAACAGATAAGAAGCCCCGCAAAGGGGATCCGTGCACAAGGAAACTCACAAAAAAACAGCAGGACGTCTTCAAAAGAGACGTGCTGCTGTTTTGTGTTTTCTCAGATCGTTCCCCGGCCTTCGTGCCGGCGATGCGTCGAATCTTTATTCCTCAGGGCGGGTGGTGCGGTTTCCTACGATGTGCTCGGTATAGACCTCGTGCACCGGATAGACGGTGATGAAGGCATGGGGATCCTTCTTCTGCAGATAGTTGAGCAGCTTGTTGTACTTGCTCTTATCCAGAATGGTGACCAGCTCCTTTACGGTGCTGTTGTTGTAGGCGCCTTCTGCCGTATAGATGGTGGCGCCGGCATCCAGATTGTCGAGAATAAAGCGGCTGATCTCTTTATATTGGGCGGAGATGACGCAGACCTTCTTCTTTTCGTTCATGCCGAAGATGAAATTGTCGAGCACGATGCCGTTGAAATAGGTGAACACCAGGGCCAGAATGGCGGTCTTCAGGTCGTAGGCGAAGACAGCGGTTGCGGCGATGACCAGTCCTGCGGTGGAGATGGCCTTTCCCAGATCGACGCGGAAGAATTTCTGAATGATCTTGCCGACGATGTCAAGGCCGCCGGAGGAGGCATTCAGCTGAAACAGAATGGTCTGCATCAGGCTGGCGATGACGATGGCGACGATGATATCCAGCACCCGGTCGTTCATGATCGATACGTGGTTGGGAAAGAGCTTTTCAAAGCCCAGCAGGCTGATGGAAAGCACCAGAGAGGTATAGACTGTTTTGAGACCGAATTCCTTTCCGATCAGCAGGTAGCCCAGGATCAGCAGGGTGCAGTTGATGGCAACGTTGATCTGACCGACGGTCAGGGGCAGCAGCTGGGATAAGATCAGCGAAAGACCGGAGACGCTTCCGATGGGGATCTGTGCCGGGATCTCAAAGAAATAGACGCCGGCAGAGCAGGTGACCGTCGCAAGGGTCAGGATGACGATCTGAAGAGCAGGATGTAATTTTTTCATTTTGATCTCCTGATAAAAATTGTTGGTAGAAAATATAAAAACAAAGTTTTCGTGACCATTATATATGTTTCAAGGCAGAAAAATCATGATGTAATTGAATATTTCGTTAAAAATTTTTTCATGACAGTTGCTATTGCCTAAAATGATGGTAAAATGAAATGTCTGAATCTATACACTTTTATAAGACTTCTAAATGAAAGGAATCTGTTATGTGTGGAATTGTCGGATTTACAGGTACCCAGCCTGCGGCACCTGTACTTCTTGAAGGTCTGAAAAGGCTTGAATACAGAGGCTACGACTCTGCCGGCATCGCTGTCGCAGACAGCGGAGCGATCAAGGCAGTCAAGGCTTCCGGCCATTTAAAGAATCTCTGCGACCTGACGGACAACGGCGCGGCCGTTCCCGGCATCTGCGGCATCGGTCACACCCGCTGGGCCACCCACGGTGCGCCCACCCAGGTCAATGCCCATCCCCATCTTTCCGGCGACGGAAGATTCGCAGTGGTTCACAACGGCATCATCGAAAACTTCACCGTTTTAAAAGAAGAGCTGCTGCGCAAGGGCGTCGTTTTTCAAAGCGAGACCGATACCGAGGTCGTTGCCCATCTGGTGGCTCAGTATTACGAGGGCGATTTTAAAAAAGCTGTCATGAAGACGGTCGCCCGTCTGGAGGGCTCCTATGCCCTGGGCTTCATCTGCACCGAGCATCCCGGCCAGATCATCGCAGTCAAGAACCAGAGCCCGCTGATCCTGGGCGTTGGCGTCGGCGAAAACTTCTATGCGTCCGACCTGACAGCCCTCATCAGCCATACCCGAAACGTCATCTATATGGAAGACGGTGAAATGGCTGTCATCGATCCGGAAACGGTAAAGGTCTTCGACTATACCGGCAAAGAGATCGAAAAGCCGGTATCCCGGGTCAACTGGTCGCTGGAGGCTGCCGAAAAGGGCGGCTACGAGCACTTTATGCTGAAAGAGATCATGGAGCAGCCCGGCGCTTTGAAGGCTAC
>JABUTE010000035.1 GCA_021443825.1 Bacillota bacterium | reverse complement strand
CTGGCAGAGCTGAAGGATTCCTGCAGGCAGGCCGTCGAGGAAGGCTATACCTGCGTCAAGCTGGACTTTCTCAATTACGACGAAAACGGCGTTCGCCCCACCCGCGGCATGCGGGAGCAATTGCTGGAGCCCAAGATGCTTGACCTGTTCCAAAAGCGGATCGAAGCCTGCCGGCAGGCCATCGGGCCTGATGTGCAGCTGATCGTCGAAAACCATTCCCGCTTAGACAGCGCAGGCGCCGTGCAGATCGCACAGATCGCGAAAAACTACGATATCCTCTATTTTGAAGAACCCAATACCCCCTCTGCCTTCACTGCCGAATACCTGAAAGAAAAGATCGATATTCCTCTTGCCGCCGGAGAGCGGATCTACACCAGATGGCAATATATCCCCTATCTGGAAAACCGCACCCTGCGGGTGATCCAGCCGGATATCAGCAACTGCGGCGGCTATACCGAGACAAAAAAGGTATGCGATATGGCTCATGCCTACGACGTAGGTGTTCAGATCCATGTGTGCGGTTCGCCTCTTTCCACCCACATCGCCCTGCAGCTGGAGGCGGTCATTCCCAATTTCGCCATCCACGAGCATCATTCTCTGCTGCGCAGCATCGACAAGCCCATCACAAAGTACAACTGGCAGCCGCAAAACGGCCAGCTTCCCGTGCCCACCGAGCCGGGCATCGGCAACGAGCTGACCGAAGACGCCTGGAAATATGCCGACGCCAAAACCACCATTCAGTAAAGCTCCTCTCAAACCCGCCGAAGACATAAAAAATGCAGCCCTTGCAGGCTGCATTTTCATTTTTCTATTGCTTATACTCTTTGATGCCCTTTTTATCCATCCACCGTTTCTTGGCATCCATCAATTGCTGCAGCTGAGGGCTGCGGCTGCCCTTTCGCTTTTCCAAAATAAGCTGCATATCATACAGATCGTTATAGGTCAGATAGGGATAATCGGTAAAGCCGAAGGAACCGTCGGGCAAAATGGCATATTCCAGATTGGAGTCTGCCATGATCCATTGGGGCGCAGTACCCTCGATGGCCGCCAGCAGCCGGTCTCCCAGCGTTCCGAGGGCCGGGCGCTGCAGCGCGTCGCTCAGCTTGTAGAGCACCGAGATCTCTGCCAGCTGGTGATTCAATGCCGTGTGCGCAGGCCGGTGCTCCTTTTCGATCCAATAATCGGGAACGAACAGCCCTCCCCCGGCTTCCCAGCCGGTCGCCACTGCCATGCTTTCGTAAAAGTCCATATACCGGTCGAGAAAGTCGCGGCAAAACGGTGCTTCGGTCCTTTGCCAGAGCACCAGGACCCTCTCGGCCAGATCGGAATTAAAACGGGTGTCGTAATAGGCACCGTCGATGCCGTAATCACCGGAAAGCCAGATGCTCACCGCATTGCTCTGTACGAAGCCTTTGTCATTTTGCAGCAGAGTCATGGTATGAAGCAGGCAGGTATTCAGTTTATCGGCGCAGTCGTAGTCATCGATGCCTTTCATCAGGCTTGCCGAAAGGTAGCAGGATACCAGATTGCTGAAGACATCCTCTCCGCTGGGAATATAGGTCGTCTCTGAGGGGAAATAATAGCCGTCGAAGGTCCAGCGCCAATTGTCGCCGTTAAAATAGGGCATCCAGAATTCATAGGCCTGTTCATCGAAGTCTACCAAAGGAGCCGCGCCTTTCATCACCATAAAATCGCACACAAAGCCCTCCCCCACCGGGGGAGCATCCATCCAAAGCCGAAAGCCCTCCTCCTGCGCTGTCAGATGCAAAGCGCCGTTTTGCTCATTGATCGCCTTCAGACAGCCGTTTTCCAGCTGCTGATACATGCGAGGCGGCAAAAAAAGATAGCCGGCGTCATCCCCATCGGCAAAGATCCACCCTTTGTCTGTAGCGCCATCGGCAAAGGGCTGCTCGGTCCAGTACCAACGCTGAGGGTAACGGATCGTTCCCCCGGATGGAAAAGCTTCAAACACAGTGGCCGCCTCACCGGTATTGATCAGCCGTCCCCATTGGATGGTCTGCCCGTCGGCAAAGAGATAGGTGCGCAGCAGCAGGCTTCCCCCTGCCAGCTCCTGTTCTTCCTCCAGGTAGGAAAACGGCCCCAGGTCTTGGGGCATGGGACCCGGCTCCGGCTGAGGCAGCGATGCCGGTTCGGCAGCTGTCCGCTTCGGATTTTCCAGAGCAGGCGCCACCTGCTCCTTTGCACCGCAGCCGGCAAGGCAAAACAGCAGACAGAGCATCACCGCAGCAAGCCTTCTATCTTGTTTTTTGATTACCGTATCTCTCATGATGCATTCCTTAAAACTGCTGAAATTCACCTATTTTTAGCATAGTACAACCTAAAGAATAAGTCAAATGAATTATAAATAATGCAGAACCGTTCCCCATTATTTACATCCTCTGACGAGGGTTCTTCTTTTGTCATTCTCTTGAAAGCGATCCCTATGTGTGCTATATTAAATATGTATATTCATAATATAGAATTTCAGATAAGGAGGGATCTTCATGCAGCGATTTCGTCAACTGCTGAAACGGTTTGAGTTCGGCGGCTTATCTGAACAGGATTTCAGACTGTGCTCTCTTGAGATCAAAAAACAGAATGTGGAAGCCTTTTCCTGGATCATGCCCTTATTGATGATCTTTCTGTTTCTTCTGTTTGTCGTATCTTTGATTCCCGGCTCCGGAGAGGAGCCCAACCGGGCCCTGTACCTGTTCTTTCTCATGTGCCTGATCGTAGAGGATATCGCTTTTCACCTCTACTTCCGAACAAGGCCGGATAAGATGCTATACATCTTCTATATCTTTCTGTTTACCATTTATGCCTTCGGTATCTACGAGGCCCTCTTTATGCGTGCCAATTCGTCTAGCACCGTATTGTGCGTATTTCTGGTAACACTGCCCATGCTGTCCACCGACAGCCCTCTTCGCCTTTCGATCCTGAACCTGCTGGTCGAGGTATTGCTGCTTATTATATATGTTGCCAGGGGGTTTTACGGCGACCAGTTCATCGTGATCGAGAGCCTTTCCTGCTCTGCCCTTGGCATGTGCTGCGGCTATGTGATCCAGAAGACCAAGTTCAGCGACATCCGAAACCACCGGATGCTGCAGATCCAGCAGGATACCGACATGATGACCGGAGCAGGCAGCCGCGTTGCCTACATCCACGATCTGGGCATGCTGGGCGACGGCACCCTTTCCGCCGGCGTCGTCTATGCCGATGTCAACGGTCTTAAGATCGCCAACGACAAGTTCGGCCACGAGGCCGGAGACCGGCTGATCAAGGATGCTTTTTCCCTCATGATCAAGTATTTCCATGAAGGGGGCGACCGCATCTATCGCGTCGGCGGCGATGAGTTCGTGATCATCAGCCTGGGCAGCGACCGCACCGATTTCGAAGAGCGGTTTTACGGCATGACCAAATACGATGAGAACCGCGAGATCCTCAGCGGCGGCATGGTTTGGCTGGACGATGCCTGCAATGCGGAAAACTCCATCAAGCAGGCCGAAGCGATGATGTATGAGCAAAAGAAATATTACTATCAGTCCCACCCCGAACTGGATCGCCGCAAGGCATAGCGCATAAACGCATAAAGAAATGAAAAGAATAAAACGGTATTTCGTCCGGAGCGTAAAGCTCTGCGCGGAATACCGTTTTTTTTCGTATAAACAGGCTTGGATTTGAGGAAAAGCCATCATCGCCGCCCTTTTCATGCAGAGAACCCTTACCGGTCGATAGTCTCCAGGAAGGCCTGCAGGCGGGTGTTGATCTGGCCCTTATCCGACATGGAGAAATCAGTCTCGATGTTCAGATAAGGAAGGCACTTCTTCCGGATCACAAAATTTTTAATATAGTAAGCCTCTACGTCATAGGTATGGCACGACTGCAGAATGATCTCGATGACTCCATCTACATGGAAGTTATCGATCATCCAGTCCATATATTCGATGCGCCCTTCGTTGGGGCTCATGACAGAGCAATTGGTCTTCATGTACTTTTCGGCCAGCGCTCTGTACGGATCGGGATTGGTTTCATCTACCAGATCCAGGGTGTTGCGAATACCGCCGCAATTATCGTAGACGACGATATCGGCACCCATTTCCTCCACGGCACGGATGATCTTTTCTCTTGCACCGGTGTTGGGGCAGCCGGTGACCAGCAATCGGGGACGGTCGGAGGGCTTTCCCTTATAATTGGCCTCCCAATCCTCGACGATGGCAGCCGTCCGTTCCTTCAGGCTTTCGATCCGGCTGTCCAGATCCAGCGAAAAGCTTCCGGCATCTACCTTGGTGCCCAGCTCATAGCCGCTGACCGGGGCCGGCTGCAGCATGCCGGTCTCAAGAAAGGCCCTTAGCGCACGGCGTTCTTCGTTGCACTTGCGAATGGCTTCCCTTACCATTTCATCGGTGATGGTCACACCGAATTTGTCTTCCAGCTTTGCCTTGAACTTAAGGATCTCCTGCCGGAAATAGGCGATGGATTCTTCGCTTCGGCTGTGAGGCAGCTGCATCACATAGGTATCCTTCAGCTCGTTCATCAGCTCGAACATCTTCATCTTGCCGTCGCAGGTGGTCTCGCCGACCACCAGATCGGAGAAATAAAAGAAGGGACAGGTGTCGGAAACGGCGCCGCCGTAGCTGGATTTGATCAGGGGGCACAGATTTCGGGGAAGATTGGCTTCCGCCGCGGGAATGGTCTCTTCGGAAGAACCGCAAAGGCCGACGGGCAGAGCGCCTGATGCATAGATGATCTCCTTGGGAATAAAGGAGCAGAAGCCGCCGACGATCTTTGCCCCGCTTTCTTCCTTCAGCTGCTTCATGCGTAAAAAGCTCTTCTGGCGGGCTTCGGAATAGGTTTCAAAGTTTTCGGGTAATTTCAGTCCGGTATGTTTCATGGCTTCCTCCTCTACTGACTGATCTTTTTGCCGTCTCTTGCGATAAGCGCGGCGCCATAAGCACCGGCCCAGCGGCCCAGGGGATGGGCAAAGACAGGACGGCCCAGCTTTTCTGCCAGACGGGCTACCACATAGTCGCTGTCGGAAAGACCTCCGGTCAGCTGCACCCTGCCCTGAATATTGTATTTGGAGCAGAGGGTGACCACCTTGTTGATCACCGAATCGACCACGCCGGCAGCGATATCTTCCCGGCTTTCTCCGGCGCCGATGTGGCTGATGACCTCACTTTCGGCAAATACGGTGCACATGGAGCTGATGGCAAGGGGAGTGCCGCGGGATGCCATTTCAAACATTTCGCCCAGAGTAACACCCAGCCGGTTTGCCATGATCTCCAGAAACTTTCCGGTGCCGGCAGCACATTTGTCGTTCATCAGGAAGTTGCTGGCCATGCCGTGCTCTGCCGTGATGACCTTGGTATCCTGACCGCCGATATCCACGATGGTGCAGTCCTCGCCCAGCAGGGTCCAGCC
>JABUTE010000302.1 GCA_021443825.1 Bacillota bacterium | reverse complement strand
ACGGCGGTGCGCACATCATCTTCGCTGACCAGATCCCGGCGAAAGGTGATGCCGTTTCCTACCGATTTGATCTCCCGTTTTTCGTCGTAGGGATGCACCGGATCGGGATCGATGCCGCTTGCGATCCGTTTCATGGAAAGGCCATGCTTTCCGAAGGCTCTTGCCAGCAGCTCTTCATCGGCCCGGGCGATGGCTCCGATGGTCTTTATGTTCATGGTCGCCAGCTTGTCTGCCGTTGCTTTTCCGACGAAAAACAGGTCGCCTGCCGGAAGAGGCCACAGCAGCTGCTGATAGTTTTCGCGGGTGATCTCGGTAGTCGCATCGGGCTTTTTGTAATCGGAGCCCATTTTGGCAAAGGTCTTGTTAAAAGATACTCCTGCCGAAAGGGTCAGACCGGTCTCCTGAAATACCCTCCGGCGGATCTCATCGGCCAGCTCTTTTCCTGTTTTTTGAAACAGCTTTAAGCTGCCGGTCACATCCAGCCAGCTTTCATCGATGGAAAAAGGCTCTACCAGATCGGTATAGGAAAGATAGATCTGATTGATCGTTCTGCAATAATAGGAATACTTTTCCCGGTGGGGATCCAGCAGCACCAGATCGGGGCACTTCTTCATGGCAAAATAGATGGGCTCTGCCGTTTCGATGCCGTATTTTTTTGCGATCTGATTTTTGGCAAGAATGATCCCATGGCGGGAATCCTCACTGCCTGCAACAGCGACCGGCTTTTTCAATAGCTCCGGGTGATCTAAAAGCTCCACGCTGCAGAAAAAGCTGTTCATATCGCAATGAAGAATCGTCCTGTCTTTTTCCTCCATAGGCTATCGGATGGCGGCGGGCCAGAGGCTGTCTTTTAAGATGGCTCTGCCCACACCGATCAGATCGGCATCGCCCTGCTGCAGATGGGCTTCTGCCGCCTCTGCGGTGACGAAGCCTCCGGCAAGAACAACAGGAACGTCGGTGGCCTGTTTAATGGCCCTTGTCTGCAAACGCATATAGCCTTCGGTGGAATCGTCCGGGTTGACATAGCCTCCTACACCGCCGGAAACATCCAGCAGATCGACACCCAAAGGAGCAAGGATCGCAGCCGCCCTTGCGGCCTCTTCGACGCCGTTTCCGCCCTCATAGTAGTCGCAGCCACCAAGTCTGACGGCAAGAATGAAATGCTCGCCTACCGCCTTGCGCACGGCTTGGATCACCTCGCAAAGATAGCGGCAGCGATTTTCCAGGCTTCCGCCGTATTCGTCGGTGCGCTTGTTGGTGACAGGGCTTAAGAACTGGTTCAGAAGGTAGCCGTGGGCCGCATGGATCTCGACGCCGTCAAAGCCGGCCTTTTCCACCCGCAACGCGGCTGCAACGAAAGCTTCCTTTACCCGCGCCATATCTTCCTTTGTCATTTCCTTCGGAAGCTCTGCCCCCTGTTTTTTCGGCTTTAATACGGGGCTGCACGAGATGGGCTGCAGGCCGCAAAAGGTGCTGCTGGAAGCGCTGCCCGCGTGGCTGATCTGTACGATGGCGGCTGCCCCGCTTTCATGGATCACGTCAGCCAGCGCCTTTAGCGAAGGAATCGTATCGTCGGATGCGGCAGAAAGCTGGTTGGGATCGGCCATGCCCTCAGGGCTGACATAATGATGCTCGGTGATCACCAGACCGATCTTCTTCGTCTGGGTCTTGTCTTTGTAATAGTCGAGAGTCTTTTGGGTCACGAACCCGTTTTCCCCGCTTCTGGTGGCCATGGGAACCAGCTCCAGACGGTTGATGAGAGTCAGATCGCGGATCTTAATGGGTTTTGCAAGCATGATAGCCTCCTGAATCAATAGTTGACGATAATAAAGTTACTGTAAATATGCGGAAATCGGAATGAGTTCGGCAGCTCGCCTCGTTCTGCGAAGGCAGCCTCGGTCTAAAAATCGTCCTTTTCGGTCAATTCATAGCCGTTGACACCGCAGATGCTTTCGGCGATGGCAGAAAGGTCGTCCTGAAAGGATGCGCAGATGGCCTGCAGCTCCTCCGGGCCGTCGTCCGGTGCCATGTACGGAAGATAGGAATATAGAGAAATATGCCACGTATCCCCCTCAGGCGAAACGACTTTGGCGATATAGAAGGTCCGGTCGTTTTCGGTGGGCGCATACAGGTTCTGATCCAGTCGGAAGAGCCGCAGCCCCTCCGGCTTTTGGTCTGTCTTTACCATAAATACATTATATTGATAATCATGGCTTACGTAGACCTTGTCGACCCAGCTTTCGGGCAGCGAAATGCGGCAGACATCATTTTCAAACGACGCTGTCTCTAACAGGGTTTCGTCAACCAGTCCGGAAACATACAGCTTCAGCTCCCGGTAGGAATCGGGCGCCATATTATTGTCCTCGGCAGCGACCTTCGTTCCGTCTGCCAAAACAGCGGTAAACGACATGCCGTAGCCATCCAGCACCCTGGAATCGGTTCCGTGAAAGCCGTTCCACGACGTGATCTTTGCATCGCCGCACCGCTGCTGCAGCGCGGCAAGAACATCCTCTCCGTAATGGCAGGCGTAGATCAGCGTCTCCCGGGTTTCCCCTTCCGCTGCATCCATTCGCCGAAGCAGATGGGAAATGCAGACACCGCCCTCTTCTTTTTCCACCCGGTAGATATCGGTTACGGCCGTCACTGCCGATTTGGAGAATTCCAATAGCTGAAAGTCGACGGGAGCTTCCTGTGCGGCAGCGTAGTCATCCTCGCCTGAAGGCATTGTCTGCGCCGGCTGCGCAGGGGGATTTCCGATTCTTGCACAGGACGACAGGATCAAAACAGCGGCAAGAACGACAGGGATCCACATGGGTCTCATTTCGACTCCTTTCTGAATAAGCGGGCGATCGCCGAATCGGCAATACAAAGATATTATAGCATATTCATCCCCGCTTCGACCACAGAAAGGCCCGGCCTTTTGCCCGAAAAAAGGCCGGAGCCTTCGAAAAAGCTCCGGTCTTTGCATTCTTTGGGTGCTGCCCGCGCTAATAGATGGCGCAGGGCATCTGGGTCTTGGGGATCAGGCACTCCTCTTCATACTTTTTGCCCTTCAGCTGCTTTTTGAACTCTTCCTTTGCAGCTTCGATCAGCGAGGGATCCTCCAGCATGTCGATGCAGGTGTCTGCCATCAGCCGTGCGGCAATGTGCAGGCCCTTCTTTGCAACGGGGCCCTTGCCCTGGGCCGTGACGGTCCAGTGATGGCCGATGGTTCCGTTGGCAAGGGTGGGCACCCGCAGATAGATCAGCGGCGTTACCCAGCTGACGTCGGCAACGTCGGTGCTGCCGGCGCCGGTCTCATCCAGCTCCTGGCAGATGGCGTCTTCAGCATCGGGATTGGAGCCGATGGCCTGGAACTGCTTTGCGTAGGCGATCTCTTCGTCGGTATAGGAAACCGGTTTGATGGCTTCGATGTTCTTGCGCAGAATGTCGGCCATGACCTCGTTGTCGATCATGGAAGAGAATGCCGACAGGATGGTCGGCTCTTCAAGCGTGGTCTCGGTCATGGTGGCAGCGCCCTTGGCGCAGAGCACGACTCTGCGGAAGGTGTCCACCAGCTCGGTGTTATCCTTGCAGCGCACTACATACTGACCCATGGCAGAGGATTGAACGACATTGGGCGCAGGGCCGCCGCCGTTGAGGATGGAATAGTGGATATAGGTCTCTTTATCCACATGCTCTCTTAAAAACTGAATACCAACATTGGTAAGCTCCATGGCATCCAGCGCGGAGCGTCCGTGCTGGGGATTTCCGGCTGCGTGGGCCGATTTTCCGTGCCACTTGAAGTTGGAGATGGCGATGGACTTGCACTTATGGGTGATGCCGAACTTGGCACCGGGATGCCAGCTGATGGTGAAATCCACGTCGTCGAAAACGCCTCTGTGGATCATGTAGACCTTTCCGACGCCCCCCTCTTCTGCCGGACATGCGCAGAACTTAACGGTTCCCTGCAGGTTGTGAGCCTGCATGTACTGCCAGAGGATGTAGGCCGATTCCATGGCGCCGGCGCCCAGAAGATTGTGGCCGCAGCCGTGTCCGGGTCCGTCGTGAACGATCTCCTTCCATTCCGGAATATCGGCCTCTGCGCTGAGATTGGGCAGCGCGTCGTGCTCGCCTAAAATGGCGATCACCGGCTTTCCGCTGCCTGCCTCGGCAACGAAGGCGGTGGGCATATCGGGAACGGGAATGATCTTAAAGCCCAGTTCCTCCATGACCTTTCGCTGCGCTTCGGTGGACTTTTCTTCGGTGTAGTTGGTCTCCGGGGTTGCCCAGATGCAGTCGGATACTTCTTCGAAAATGTGCTTGCAGTTTTCCGAAAGCTGCTCGATCTCTTTTCTGATCATTGTTTATCTACCTCCAGATTACTCTTCCTGTGCGTTTTCTTTTTTGAGGATCTCTTCTACCTCGGCATAGCGCTTTACCTTACCGGTGGTGGTCTTGATCAGCTCGCCGTCGGTCACGATAACGCGCATGATCCTCTTATAGGGAGGAACCTGCTCGTTGAACTGATCGATATCCTCCTTGATGAATTCATCGATCTCTTCGAAGGTCTTTCCTTCGAAATATTCTTCGTTATAGACGATCTTCAGGGTGACCGCCAGGTTCTTGGGATCGTTGTTTCTGGGAACGCCCAGCACCACCAGCTCTTTCTGGTAGGGCTTCTTTTCCAGCAGGGCCTCCAGCTCCTCGGGGAAGACATTCTTACCGTTCTTAAGAACGATGACGTTCTTCTTTCTGCCGGTGATATACAGATAGCCATCCTTATCCATGTAGCCAAGGTCGCCGGTATAGAACCAGCCATCCTTTAAGACGGCTGCAGTCGCCTCCGGATTGTTCAGATAGCCCAGCATCACGTTTTCGCCCTTGACGGTGATCTCGCCGATGCCGTTTTCGTTGGGCTCGGAGATCTTAATGGTATTGCCCTCCATGGCGATACCCACCGAGCCGGCGCGGATGTGAGTATGGCGCTCTGCCGATACAACGGGAGAGGTCTCGGTCAGACCGTAGCCCTGAACCGTGCAGATGCCGAAATCGGTAAAGGCCTGCAGGGATTCGGGATTGATGGGCGCAGCACCGATGATGACGAAGCGCAGCTTTCCGCCAAGGCCGTCCAGAACCTCCTTAAACAGCTTTCTTCGAACGTCGATGCCGCATTTTAAAAGGAAACGGGAGATCTTGCGGCCCTTTTCCAGGGTCGCCAGCTTGCCGTTCTTTTCGGCAGTATGGAGCACCTTCTTATACATGGCCTCGATGATGAGGGGAACGCCGATGAAGATGGAAACGCCGTATTCCTTCAGGTTCTTCTGCAGATATTTAAGACCGTCGCAATAGACCGTGCGGGAACCGCTGGCGATGACGACCCACTGGCCGGTGGAGCCGAAGATATGGTGATACGGCAGCAGCGCGATGCTGGTGTCGTGATCGGT
>JABUTE010000296.1 GCA_021443825.1 Bacillota bacterium | reverse complement strand
CGTAAGCAAGAACGGAGCCCTTGGAGCTCACGGCGAAGCGAGCGCGGCTTTGCAGAGGCGCCCTGCCCGGCTGGAAGCGTGTGCAGCCATCTATGAGCGCGCTGCCTGGTGCCAGATATCGGTACTTTCCTTTCATACAGGCTCCATTTCGGCTGCTCTATGCAGAAAAAGTCTGGTATTTCTCCTCCTGAAAGGGCTCATGGTGACACTTACTGTGATTTTCCCGCAGGGCAGGCTCCACTTTTGCCTCTTTGCGGAGCCTGCTCACAGGCATATTACGAAAAACTGTCACCAAGGTCATTTCAAGGGACTGTCAATGGGCTGAAACGAGTTCTCCCAAGCTAAAAACCGCAGGCATTGGAGTCAGATCCTTCGGAATACCGCCCCTGCTGGCACCACGCCCTCCTGCCGGACCATTTACAACGGGACGGCCCGGACAGGAATGCTGTATCTCGGCGCGTTATCTCTGCGCTGCAGTTCACGTGCCCGCGGGCCGAGCTCGGCATGCAAGCAAAAGCGAGGCCTCTTCAGCCGGGGGTGGGGGCGCAACCTTCCCCGCTTTACACAGATTTTACAAAAGCGCGATACCGGATTTTATACTGTGCCGATATAATATCTGTAAGCTATATTGAACGATAAAGAGGTATCATTTTGATCTATTGCGTAGAAGACGACAACGGCATCCGCAATCTGATGCTCTATACCTTAAGCGCCTCCGGCTTCGATGCCAAGGGCTTCGAAACACCCCGGGAATTCTGGGCTGCCATGGAAGACAGGCAGCCGGAGCTGATCCTTCTGGACGTGATGCTGCCCGGGCAGGACGGCATCTCTATCCTGAAGCAGCTGCGCGCAGACATCTCCACCTGCGACATTCCCGTCATCATGGCAAGCGCCAAGGGCACCGAATACGACAAGGTGCTGGGCCTGGATCTGGGCGCCGACGATTACCTTGCCAAGCCCTTCGGCATGATGGAAATGGTCTCCCGGGTGCGGTCGGTGCTGCGCCGCACCTCTCCCGGCGCCTCGGTGGTGCTCACCTGCGGCAGCATCTGCCTCGATACGGGAAAGCATTCCGTTACGGTCGACGGCCAGCCGGTGGTGCTGACCCTGAAGGAATACGACCTGCTGCATCTGTTTTTGAAAAACAAAGGCCTGGTGCTGACCCGCGAGCGTCTGCTGGAGCAGGTGTGGTCACAGGATTATATGGGAGAAACACGCACGGTAGACGTGCATATCGGCACCCTGCGCACCAAACTGGGCGAAGAAGGCCGCCGCATCGAAACGGTTCGGGGCGTTGGCTACCGGATGGAGGATAAAAAATGACAAAAAGGATCTTTCGTTCCATTTGCTTTGTCGCGCTGGCCGTCTTTTCGGCATCTCTGGTGCTGATCATGGGGGTCCTCTACAATTATTTTTCTGACCGGCAGATGGAGAGCCTGAAAACGGAGCTGACCCTGTGCGCCTGCGCCGTCGAAAACGGAGGGCTGGACTACCTAAACGCCATCGACACCGAAAACCGCATCACCTGGATCTCGTCAGACGGAACGGTGCTCTTCGATAACAAGGCGCAGACTGCCGTCATGGAAAACCATCTGCAGCGGGAAGAGATCCGCCAGGCTCTTTCCCAAGGAACGGGAGAAAGCTCCCGCCGCTCCGACACCCTGATGGAAAAACAGCTCTACGCCGCCCAAAGACTTTCGGACGGCACGGTGCTGCGCATGTCGGAATCCTATCTGGCCTGGTGGTCGCTGGCCCTATCCATGCTGCAGCCCATCATCGCCGTCATGGCCTTTGCCTTTGGACTTTCGCTGTATCTGGCCTTCCGCCTGTCGCGCAAGGTAGTGGAGCCTCTCAACAGCCTTGATCTGGATGCTCCCGACCCGGCTTCGGTCGATGAAGAGATCTCTCCTCTGGTACGGCGCATCGCCAGCCAGCAAAGCCAGCTGAAGCTTCAGGAGGCCGAGCTGAAGCAAAAGCAGGAGGAATTCGATACCACCACCGGATCTATGAACGAAGGGATCCTTCTTCTTTCCGCAAACGGCGCCGTTCTCAGCATCAACCAGTCGGCGACCAGGCTGCTGGGCATCAGCCGCTTTTGCATCGGCAAGGATCTTCTGCTCTTCAACAGCAGCTTTGAGCTGCAGGAGCTGCTTCGCATCGCCCATACAGGCACGCGGGCCGAGAAGATCATTCCCATCGGAGAGCGGAATTACCAGTTCAACGCAAGCCCCATCCTCCACGGAGAAACGGTCTCGGCCATCGCCCTGATCATCTTCGACATCACGGAAAAAGAAAAGGCGGAGGAAGCGCGGCGGGAATTTACGGCAAATGTGTCACATGAGTTAAAAACACCGCTGCAGACCATCTCCGGCAGCGCGGAGCTGCTGGCCAACGGCCTGGTAAAGGCAGAGGATGTGCCCCGGTTTGCAGAGCAGATCCAGTCGGAAGCCCGGCGAATGATCCGCCTGGTGGAGGATATCATCAACCTTTCCCATCTGGACGAGGGGGCCGCCGATCTGCAGCAGCAGGAGGTCGACCTTTACAGCCTTGCCCATCTGACGGTGCGCAATCTGACGCCGGTTGCGGAGGAAGCCGGCGTTACCCTTTCGCTGCAAGGGGAAGAGGCCCTGCTGCAGGGAGTTCCCCAGCTGCTTTCCGGCACGGTCTACAATCTCTGCGACAATGCCATCAAATACAACCGTCCGGGCGGCGAGGTGAAGGTCGAGGTGAAGAACGAAGGTTCCCATGTGATCCTGACGGTCAGCGATACGGGCATCGGCATTCCCCCCGAGGCAGTAGACCGCATCTTCGAGCGGTTCTACCGGGTGGATAAGAGCCGCTCCAAATCGGTGGGAGGCACCGGCCTTGGGCTTTCTATCGTAAAGCATGCCGTAAAGCTTCACGGCGGCCAGATCGAATGCCGCAGCACCGAGGGCAAGGGCACGACCATGATCATCACGCTGCCGAAAAACGGAAAAGAGAACTGACGGGCAGCCTATACGGAGGCGTTGCGAAAGACTGCTTGCGTCAGATTCCTCCCTCGCCCCGGGCTATCCGTATATAAAATCATCCGGAGATCTATTTACCCATTCAGACCGCGGCTTTTGCGCCGCGGTTTTTTTATGCAAACAAGCGAATCCGAAGCAGCTTTGCCGGGCTTTACACCGATTTTACAAAGCCGCGATAACAGATTTGATGTTGTCCGGGTAGAATGCCTCCTGTAAACAAACGGAGGTATTACAATTGGATATTTTTAACGTACTAACGATGATCGGAGGTCTTTGCCTCTTCCTGTTCGGCATGGATCTGATGGGAAAAGCCCTGGAGCGCCGCGCCGGAGGAAAGCTGAACGCCCTGCTGCGCAAGCTGACCGGCAACCGGTGGGCAGGTCTTCTCACCGGACTGGGTGTCACGGCCATCATTCAAAGCTCTTCTGCCACCACGGTCATGGTCGTCGGCTTCGTCAATTCCGGTCTTATGACCTTAAAGCAGTCCATTCCCGTCATCATGGGTGCCAACATCGGCACCACGGTAACGGCATGGATCCTGAGCCTTGCCGGCATCGACAGCCACAATGTATGGATCCGGCTGCTGAAGCCGTCGTCGTTCACACCCATCCTGTCGCTGATCGGTATCATCCTGTATATGTTCTGCAAGCGAAATTCGAAGAAAGACAGCGGCATGATCCTGCTGGGCTTCGCCACCCTGATGTTCGGCATGGAGACCATGTCGGGCGCTGTTTCCGGACTGAAGAACATGGCTGGCTTTCAGCAGCTGTTTCTGCTGTTTACCAACCCGCTGCTGGGCGTTCTGGCAGGCGCTGTTTTAACCGCGATCATCCAGTCCAGCTCGGCGTCGGTGGGTATTCTGCAGGCACTGGCCTCTACGGGCGCCGTATCGTACGGAGCCGCCATTCCCATCATCATGGGCCAGAACATCGGCACCTGCGTAACCGCCCTCATCTCTTCGGTGGGAGCCAATAAGAACGCAAAGCGGGCGGCGGTGGTGCACCTTTCCTTCAATGTGCTGGGAACCTGTGTATGGCTCACCGCTTTCTGCCTGGTAAAGCTGCTGCTGGCCCCGGCCCTGCTGACCGAATCGGCAACCCTGCTGGGCATCGCTATCGCCCATTCTGTGTTCAACGTGCTCTGCACCCTGCTGATGCTGCCTTTGGGCAATCTTCTGGAGGCGCTGGCCATCAAGCTGGTTCCCGATACCAAACGGCCTGAGGAGGCGGTGCGGCTGGATGAGCGTCTTCTTTCCACCCCGCCCCTGGCACTGGGCCAGGCCCGCGCGGTAACGGCGGAAATGGCGGAAAAGGCGGTCTATGCCCTTCAGTCTGCCATCGACTGCTTTACGGTCTATTCGAAGGAAAAGGCACAAGCCATCCGCGAGGACGAGGATCTTTGCGATGAGCTGGAGGATCTTCTGGGAACCTATCTGGTGCAGCTGAGCTCTCGCCAGCTGGGCCAGAAGGAAAGTGAAGATGCGGCAGCTCTGCTGAAGGTGATCGGCGACTTCGAACGGATCTCCGACCATGCGGTCGATCTGGTGGAATCGGCTGAGGAGCTGCGCGATAAAAACATGACCCTGACCGAGGATGCCCTGAAGGAATATGCGGTCATCGCTTCGGCGGTCAATAAGGTGTCGCAGCTGGCGCTGGAGGCATTTCAGGGGCAGGACATCTCTCTGGCAGGCCGGGTAGAGCCGCTGGAGCAGGTGATCGACCTTTTGAAGGAACAGCTTCGCACCAACCACATTCTGCGCATGCAGGAGGGAAAGTGCACCGCGCAGGCAGGCTTTGTCTGGTCGGATCTGCTGACGGCGCTGGAGCGGGTCAGCGATCATTGCTCCAATATCGCAGGCTGCGTCATCGACTCGGCAGAGCACAACCTGAATGTGCACCGGTCTTTGCGGGAGACACGCCGCGCCGAGCAATACGAAGAAATGTTCCGCGCCTATGCGGAGGAATATGCCATCGGCGACTGATCCGAAAGATATTACAGACGCTCTCTCTTGCGAGGGAGCATTTTTTATTGAGGCTTCATGGGTGCCGGTGCAGAAATGCCCGTTTCCGGGATTCGGGCGCGGTTGCCGATAGCGTCGGGCAGGTGTGCCGGAGCAAAGCCTTGAGCGAGCCGATCGTGCTCCACGGCGATCGGGCGCAGCGGCGCGGATGGTCGTTTGAGACTGTCTGAGCAAGCAGCCTTCTTCTGATCGCGAATGCGATCACAGGCTGCGAGCGAGTTTCGAAAACGCCCGCGTAAGCAAGACCGGAGCCGATGGAGCTCCCGCCCTAAGCCGGCCTCCGGGCGCACTGCCCCGCTGCGTGCCCCCCTGCCCAACATGCAAAAAGCCCCGATCGCTTCCGACCGGGGCCCTTCTGTTTCAAAAAATAAAATAACCGGCAACGTGCTATCCTCCCGGGCAGCTTCCCACC
>JABUTE010000201.1 GCA_021443825.1 Bacillota bacterium | reverse complement strand
ATTGGAGTCAACAGGTAGCAGGAAAATATTTATACGCGATTATTTATAGTAAAACGCACCATGCCAACGGAAATCGAGCAGGATGCGACCAGAGCGAAGCCATGAGCAAGTCGTATGAGATCCACGGCAATCGGTCGCAACAATGCAGATAGTCGTTTGAGGCTGTCTGAGCGAGCAGTCCCTTCTGATCCCTATACGATCTGCGGCTGCAAGCGAGTTTTGAAAACGCCCGCGGAGCAAGAGCAGAGCCGTAATCCCAATCGCCACTTTTCTTGATGTGACCTGCCATCGGACCTACCGCTGCAAAGCCCTACTTTTCAGGTTCTTCCATCTCAAAGAAGTACTCGATGCTGTCGTTGCGGGGACCTTCTTTGATATTAAAGCCGTCGTCCTCGATCCAGCAGCGGAAGAACCGCTCTTCCAGTTCCTCGGGGGTGAGCACCTTCTTTTCCTTTGTCTTTTCTTCGTTCATCGTCTATCACCGTTGCTCCCATCGGATGGGCTCCATGCCGCGGGCTGCTAAAAATTCATTGCATTTTACAAAGTGGCCGTTGCCGAAAAAGCCGTTGTAGGCCGACAGCGGGCTGGGGTGCACCGACTCCAGCACCAGGTGATCAGGCGATGTGATCAGCGCCTTTTTCGCCCTGGCGTTGGCCCCCCAGAGCATGAATACCGTAGGCTGCTGCCGCCGGCCCAACAGGCGGATCACCTGATCGGTCAGCTGCTCCCAGCCCTTACCCTTGTGAGAATTGGCCGCATGCTCTCGTACGGTGAGCACCGTGTTGAGCAAAAGCACCCCCTGGTCGGCCCAGCCCTGCAAATAGCCGTCTTCGGGCACAGGAATGCCCAGCTCGGCGTTCAGCTCCTTATAGATATTGACCAGCGAGGGCGGCACGGCGACCCCCGGCTTTACGGAAAAGCACATGCCGTGGGCCTGGCCAGGCTCGTGATAAGGGTCCTGCCCCAGAATGACCACCTTCACATCCTGATAGGCCGTCGCCTTTAAGGCATTGAAGATGTCGTGCATGCCTGGATAGATCACCCGGGTGGCATATTCCGTCTTTAAAAATTCGCGCAGCTTCAAGTAGTAGTCCTTTTGAAATTCCTCTGCCAGAAGCTGATCCCAGTCGTTTCCGATGTGTACCATTAGCCCAGTATAAACTCCTTGATCTCTTTATAGACGGCTTCTTTGCCGATCTCGTTGAGCACCTCGTGGCGCATGCCCTCGTACAGCAGCAGCCCCACGTCGCAGCCCTCCTTCTTCAGCCCTTCGTAGACCTGAATGGGGCCCTTGCCGTAGTTGCCCACAGGGTCCTCCCAGCCGGAAAGCATCAAAATGCGCCGGTCTTTGGGCACCTTTTTAAACCATTGCTCCGTATTGACATATTGCAGCATGCGAAACAGGTCTTCGTAGGCAGCCAATGTGAATTCAAAGGTGCAATACGGATCCTTCAAATAGGCGTCGACGACTGCCTCGTCGCGGGTGAGCCAGTCATGGGTGGTCCGCACAGGCTTGATCTTCTTGTTGTAGGAACCGAAGGCCATTGCGGTGACCAGCCGGCTGCGGCCGGTGCCCCCTCTTTTTTTGCGAAGCTGCCGCACCAGGCGGATGCCCGCGCCGCAGGCAGGATTCTTTCCTGCCGTGCCCATGAGGATCAGCTTGGAGGCCTCGCGCCCGTATTTTGCCATCCAGACCCTTACGACGAAGGAGCCCATGCTGTGGCCCATTACCGTAACAGGCACGCCGGGAAATTCCTGCTTGATCTGCTGATGCAGACGCTCCACGTCTTCTGCCAGAAGCTTCCAGCCGTCCTGTTCGCCGAAGTAGCCGTGGCTTCCTTCGCCTGTTTTGCCGTGGCCCAGCTGGTCGGCGCCGGCAACGGCGATGCCGTATTGATTCAGATAAAGGGCCAGCCCCTCGTAGCGGTCCATGTATTCGCACATGCCGTGGGTGATCTGCAGCACCTCTACCACCGGCTTGTCGTCGGGGGTCCAGAGGGTCCAGTAGATGACGCTTTTGCCGTCTGCACTTTCAAAAAAGCTTTGCTGTTTCATGATTTCTCCCTGATGATCAGTCTTGTTTCAGCACCTTCTTGAGATACTGTCCGGTGTAAGAGCCCTCGACCTTCGCCACCTCTTCCGGAGTGCCCTGGGCGACGACGGTGCCCCCGCGGGAGCCGCCGTCGGGCCCCAGGTCGATGATGTGATCGGCCGTTTTGATCACATCCAGGTTGTGCTCGATGACCAGCACCGAATTGCCCTGGTCCACCAGCTGCTGAAGCACGTCGATCAGCTTATCCACATCGGCAAAATGAAGGCCGGTGGTGGGCTCATCCAGAATATAAAGCGTTTTGCCTGTGCTGCGCTTGGAAAGCTCAGTGGCCAGCTTGATCCGCTGAGCCTCGCCGCCGGAAAGCTGGGTAGATGGCTGGCCCAGCTTGATATAGCCCAGGCCCACCTGATGGAGGGTGCGCATATAGCGGTCGATGGCTGGAATGTTGGCGAAAAAGTCCAGCGCCTCGTCGACGCTCATCTCCAGCACATCGTAGATCGACTTTCCTTTATACTTAGCCTCCAGCGTTTCGCGGTTGTAGCGCCTGCCGTGGCAGACCTCGCAGGGCACGTAGACATCGGGCAGAAAGTTCATCTCGATCTTGATGATGCCGTCGCCGCTGCAGGCCTCGCAGCGCCCGCCCTTCACATTAAAGCTGAACCGGCCCGCGTCAAAGCCCCGCATCTTGGAATCGGGGGTCTGGGCAAACAGGTTGCGGATGTGGGTGAACACGCCGGTATAGGTGGCCGGGTTGCTTCTTGGGGTGCGGCCGATGGGTGACTGGTCGATGTCGATGATCTTGTCGATATGCTCCAGCCCCTCGATGGCCCGATGCTCGCCGGGCTTTGCCTTCGCCTTATAGAAATACTGGGCCAGCGCCTTATAGAGAATGCCGTTGACCAGGCTGGATTTTCCCGAGCCGGAGACACCGGTAACGCAGACGAATTTGCCAAGGGGTATCTCTACATCGATGTTCTGCAAATTGTTGGCAGCAGCCCCCAGAATGCGGATGGACTTGCCGTTTCCGCTGCGCCGTTCTTTAGGAACGGCGATCTTCTTCTTTCCCGACAGATACTGGCCAGTGACCGATTCCTCGCAGGCCATGATCTCCTCCAGGGTGCCCTGGGCCACCAGGTGGCCGCCGTAGGCACCGGCCCCGGGGCCGATATCGATGATCTGGTCGGCCTTTTCCATGGTCTCCTGGTCGTGCTCCACCACCAGCAGGGTGTTGCCCAGGTCGGTTAGGCTGCGCAAAGCGGCCAGCAGCTTGGTGTTGTCCTTTTGATGCAGGCCGATGCTGGGCTCATCCAGAATGTACATGACGCCCACAAGAGACGAGCCGATCTGGGTAGCCAGGCGGATCCGCTGGGATTCACCGCCGGAAAGGGTGGCCGAGGCTCTTGCCATGGTCAGGTAATCGAGACCCACCTCGATGAGAAAGCGAAGCCTTGCGGAGATCTCCTTTAAGATCAGCCTTGCGATGCTCAGCTCCTTTTCGGAAAGCAGCGAAGGCAGGCCTTCGGTGAATTCCAATGCGTCGCGAATGGAAAGCTCGGTGTATTCGATGATGTTCTTTCCGCCGACGGTGACCCCCAGGATCTCTTTCTTCAGCCGCTTGCCGCAGCAGGCCTCGCAGGTATCTACGGTCATGTATTCTTCCAGCTTGGCCTTGATGGCGTCGGAGCTGGTGTAGCTGTGGCGGCGCATCAGATTGGGAACGATGCCCTCGAAGGAGTCGTGGCGGTGGGATACGGAGCCATCTCTTCGCACATAGCCGTAGTCCAGCTTTCGGCCGCCGGTGCCGTAGAGCAGCTCGTGCTTAAAGCCTTCGGAAAGGTCTTTGTAGGGGGTGTCAAGGCTTTCTTTATGGTAGTCGGCAAGGGCGCCGATCAGCTGCTTGTAAAAGCCGGCATATTCCATGCTGGCAAAGGCCTTGGTGAGAGCCCCCTGATTGATGGAAAGGTCGGCATCCTCGATCATCAAGTCCGGGTCGATGCGCTCGATAAAGCCCAGGCCGTTGCATACCGGACAGGCGCCGAAGGGGGAGTTGAAGGAAAAGTCTCTGGGCTCCAGCTCGTCGATGCTGATGCCGTGCTCGGGGCAGGCCAGCTTAGTGCTGTAGAGCACTTCGCTCGATTCCTCTCCCTTTTGCAGAATGGCAGCCACAAGGCCCTCTCCCTGGGAAACGGCCAGCTCGATGCTTTCGGCAAAGCGGCTTTCCTGACCCTCCCGCACGATGATCCGGTCGACCACGATCTCGATGGTATGCTTGTAGGTCTTGGCCAGCTTGATCTCGTCTTCTTCCAGATTTTTGATCTCGCCGTCGACGCGAACGCGAATAAAGCCCTCCCGTTTGATGCGCTCCAGCACCTTTTCGTGCTGGCCCTTCATCTGGCGGACGACGGGGGCAAGCAGGGTGACCCGGGTGCCCTCTTCCATCGACATGAACTGATCGACGATCTGGTCGACGCTCTGGCTGGTGATCTCTCTGCCGCAGACGGGGCAGTGCGGAATGCCGATGCGAGCATACAAAAGACGCAGGTAGTCGTAGATCTCGGTGATGGTGCCTACCGTGGAGCGGGGATTCTTGCTGGTAGTCTTCTGGTCGATGGAGATAGCCGGCGAAAGACCGTCGATGGAATCTACATCGGGCTTATCGACCTGGCCCAGAAACTGGCGGGCGTAGGCGGAAAGGCTCTCCACATAGCGGCGCTGGCCCTCTGCGTAAATGGTATCAAAAGCAAGAGACGATTTGCCGCTGCCGGAAAGGCCGGTGATGACGACCATCTTGTCTCTTGGAATGGTGATATCGATGTTTTTCAGATTGTGGGCGCGGGCGCCCTTGATGATCAGATCGGTCTGCATGTTGTAATCGGTTCCTGTCTGTTTCTGCAAAATAGCGAACGTATGTTTGCATTATACTACAGCTTTGCGCGAACTTCCAGCATTCTGTCGCGAAGAAGGGCAGCCCGCTCGAACTGCAGGTCTTTGGCCGCTTCTTTCATTTCCTTTTCCAGCTTTAAGGCGTAATCCTTTAATTCTTTTTTGGTGAATTCCAGCAGGCTCTTGCCGTTCAGCTCGTCGACCCCTTCTTCTACCTTTTCGGTGATCTCGATGACGGCGCGCACCGATTTGCGCACCGATTCGGGGGTGATGCCATGGGCATCGTTGTATTCCTGCTGCAGCTTGCGGCGGCGGGCGGTCTCGTCGATGGTCACCTGCATGGCATGGCTGATCTGATCGGCATACATGATCACGTGGCCGTCTACATTGCGGGCGGCGCGGCCTACCGTCTGGATCAGCGAGGTCTCTGTGCGAAGAAAGCCCTCTTTATCAGCGTCCAGGATGGCGACCAGAGTTATCTCCGTTTTGGTTTTAAAGGCGAAACACAAATTAACGATCAACTGACTGGCTATGGCCGT
>JABUTE010000169.1 GCA_021443825.1 Bacillota bacterium | reverse complement strand
CCATAAAAAAAATCCGGCGAAAACGCCGGATTTTTATTTGCTTTCATGAGACCTGCTACCCGTTTGCCGGAGTGGTTCCGGTATACAGCTGGTAGTAGCGTCCCTGCTGGGCGATCAGATCGTCGTGGTCGCCGCGCTCGATGATATGGCCGTTTTCCAGTACCATGATGGCATTGGAATTCTGCACCGTCGAAAGACGGTGGGCGATGACGAAGACCGTTCTGCCGTGCATCAGCTGATCCATGCCTTTTTGGATCTGCGCCTCGGTGCGGATATCGATGCTGGAGGTCGCTTCGTCCAGGATCATGACCGGAGGATTGGCTACAGCGCAGCGGGCGATGGAGAGCAGCTGGCACTGCCCCTGCGACAGCTGGCTGCCGGAGCCGCTGATCACCGTATTATAGCCCTCGGGCAGCTTTTCGATGAAGCTGTGGGCATCGGCCAGCTTTGCCGCTGCGATGACCTCTTCGTCGGTGGCATCCAGACGGCCGTAGCGGATGTTCTCCATGATGGTTCCGGTAAACAGGCGGGTCTCCTGCAGAACCATGCCAAGCGACGTGCGAAGATCCTTCTTGCGGATCCGCTTGATATCGATGCCGTCGTAGGTGATGGTGCCGTCCTGAATGTCGTAGAACCGGTTGATCAGATTGGTGATGGTGGTCTTGCCCGCGCCGGTGGAGCCGACAAAGGCGATCTTCTGACCGGGCTTTGCATACAGGCTGATATCGTACAGGATCTGGTGGCCTTCCTCATAGCTGAAATCCACATCCTGAAGGCGCACATCGCCCCGCAGCCTGGTGAGGGTCGAACCGGTGCCCAAAGCACCGGGCTCTTTCCAGGCCCAGATGCCTTCGAAGGAGTCGGTCTCGGTCAGAGTGCCGTCTTCTGCTTCCTTTGCATAGACCAGCGTTACCTCGCCTTCGTCTGTTTCGGGCTTTTCGTCCATCACGTCGAAGACGCGCTGGGCACCTGCCAGCGCCATGACGACCGAGTTGATCTGCGGAGAGATCTGGCTGACCGGCCGGTTAAAGCTCTTGGAAAGCGACAGGAACGATGCCAGGCCGCCCAGCGTCAGGGCCGACTTGCCTTTGATGGCAAGCACGCCGCCGATGAAGGCCAGCACCACATAGGTGACATTGCTCATGTTGCCCATGATGGGCATCAGAATGTTGGAGAGGATATTGGCCCTGGTGGTGGTTTCCTGCAGGGAGCTGTTTCGGCCGTCGAAGCTCTTTTTTGCCCGCTCCTCGTAGCAGAAGACCTTGACCACCTTCTGACCGTTGATCAGCTCTTCGATGTAGGAATTCATTTCGCCCAGGGCCCGCTGACGCTTGGTAAAGAACATGGCAGAGCGGGTGCCCAGGGTGATGGTGATAACATACATGAATACCACGGCAACCAGCTGCACCAGCGTGAGCGTCGGGCTGATGCGGATCATGGAATACAGCACCGCAACGATGGTGAGCAGCGATGACAGCACGCTGGGAATGCTCTGGGAGAGCATCTGACGCATATTGTTGACGTCGTTGGTAAAGCGCGACATGATGTCGCCGTACTGATGGCTGTGATAATAGGCAACGGGCAGGGTCTGCAGCTTTTCAAACAGAGCCACGCGCACGTTCATCAGAACGCCCTGCGACATGTTGGCCATCAGAAGGCTGTTGCAAAGGCTGGCAGCGATGCCAAGCGCATAGATGCAGGCCAGAGTCAGCAGCTCCTTCAGCAGGGGCGAAAAGTCGTGGGAGCCGGTAAGCACCATGGGCGAGATATAGTCGTCGATCAGTGTCTTCATGAACAGCGATGCTTTGACGCTGACCAGCGATGCGATGCCCATCATGCAAAGGGCGATGATGAACATGACGAGATATTTGCCGCGGATAAACGAGAAGAGCCTCTTCAGAGACTTTCCCGTTCCGGGGGTAAAGCGGATCTTGCCCTGGGCAGCGCCTCTTCCGCCGCCACCGCCGCCGGGTCTTCCGGGGCCTCCGGGCCCTCCTGCAGGGCGTCCGTTCATATTGGGCTGATTATTCTGGGGCATCAAAGTCACCACCCTTCTTCTGGAACTGGAGAATTTCCTGATAGATCCGGTTGCCGGCAACCAGCTCTTCGTGGGTACCGATGGCATCGATCCTTCCGTGATCGAGCACGATGATCTTATCGGCATCCTGCACAGAGGAGACTCTCTGCGCGATGATGATGCGGGTCGTGCCGGGCAGGTCTTCTTTAAAGGCCCTGCGGATCTGCGCCTCGGTAGCCGTATCGACGGCAGAGGTCGAGTCGTCCAGGATCAGCACCTTCGGCTCGCTGACCAGCGCTCGTGCGATGCAAAGACGCTGCTGCTGGCCGCCGGAGAAGTTGGCACCGCCCTGATCGACGCCGGCATCCAGACCGCCCTTTTCGGCGATGAAATCGTAGGCCTGGGCCCATTTCAGCGCCTGCAGAAGCTGCTCGTCGGAGGCGTTTTCGTTGCCCCAAAGCAGGTTTTCGCGAATGGTGCCGCTGAACAGGATGTTCTTTTGCAAAACCATGGAGACCGCCTTGCGCAGGCTGTGCATGGCTAGCTCCTTCACGTCGCAGCCGCCCACCAGCACTCTGCCGCTCCGCACGTCGTAAAGACGGGGGATCAGCTGCACCAGGCTGGTCTTGCCGCTGCCGGTGCCGCCCAGAATGCCGACGACCTGCCCCGGTTCGATGGCAAAGGAAATGTCGCTGAGGCAATCGGCCGAATCGCCGTAGCCGAAGGAGACGTTTTCAAATACAACAGAGCCGTCGGCGACCTGCTGCTCTGCAGCCGGTGCATCGGTGATATCGGGTTCTTCGTTGAGCACTTCGGTGATGCGCTTTCCGGCAGCGATGGCCATGGAGCTCATGGAAAGCATCATGGAAAGCATCATCAGGCTGGTGAGGATCTGCATTACATAGCTGTTGATGGAGATCAGCTGTCCGGTGGTCATGGTATCGGAAACGATCATTTTCGCGCCCAGCCAGGCGATCAGCAGCATGGTGGTATACATGCAGGTGGTCATCAGCGGGCCGTTGAAGGCCATGATCTTCTCGGCGCCGTAGCTGGTGGTATACAGCTCCTCGGCCACGTTCCGGAACTTTTTATTTTCTTCGTTTTCTCTGGCAAATGCTTTTACGACCTTGATGCCTCTGACATTTTCCTGCACCGTGCTGTTCAGCCGGTCGAAAATGGTGAACATCTTCGTAAACAGAGGCATGGCCTTGCGCATGATGAGAAACAGCCCGATGCCCAGCACCGGAAGGATGTAAAGAAACAGGGTCGCCAGCTTCGTGTTGATCTTCATCGCCATGATCATGGCAAAGATGATGGTCGCAGGAGCCCGCACCGCCATGCGCATCAGCATGGTGAATGCCATCTGCACATTGGATACATCGGTGGTCATTCTCGTAACAAGTCCGGCCGTTGAAAATTTGTCGATGTTGGAAAAGGAGAAGCGCTGAATGTTATGATACATATCGTGGCGCAGATTTGCCGCAAAGCCGGAGGACGCCACCGATGAGGTGATCGCACCCAGGCAGCCGCAAAGCATGCCGGCAAAGGCAAGCAGGATCAGCCGCAGACCGACGGACTTAATGACCTGCATATTTCCCTGCTGTATCCCAAGATCGACCAGATCCGCCATGTAATAAGGAACCAGAACCTCGAGCACGACTTCCCCGATCATACAAAGGGGGGCAAGCAGTGCGATCCAGGTGTATTCCCTTACGCAGCTTCCAAGTTTTTTTAGCATTTGTCTTGTCAACCTTTCTCAAAATATGATATATTTATGTGTCTTATTATAATAGATAAGAAAACACAAAAACATGAATTTTTAATGAAATCACCGGAGTTTTTTAATATGCCTTCCAATATGAAACGAATCGCTGCCCTTCTTCTGACTGTTGTCATGCTCTTTTCGCTGGCCTCCTGCGGCGGCAAAAAAGAAAAGGAGAGCACCAGCGGCAAGGTCGTTCTCGACCTGTTTGCCTCCACCAATTCGGTACTGGCCGTCGCCAATCTGGTAGACCGCTATCAGAGAGTTTCGCCCAATACCTCCATCCGTGTCACCTACGATGAGCCCTCCATGCTGGCGGCCAAGATCGAAGCCGGCTACGATTGCGATATTTTCATCTGCGAGGATTCCACCTGCATGGACTGGCTGGACGGCACCAAGAGCGGCGAAGCCAACCCCAATAAGAACAACTGTCTGGAAAGCGACACCCGCAAGGTGATCTTCAAGGGTCTTCCCGAGGGCGCCGTCGAATTCGACGAGTATCAGTTTGAGGTCGCCATGACCAAGAACGCCGCCTCTTCCGACGAGATCTCGAAATTTATCGACTTTATCAGCAGCAAGTCTTCCGACAGTTGCTACGAAGGCTCCGGTTTTTCCAGAGTAGAAGAATAGCAGCCCCTCCGACCCGAAACGAAAAAGACCTTTGAACAACGTGCTTGTCCAAAGGTCTTTTTTTCATGTGATCGGTAAGGATCCGAGGCAGCAGGCACCTCAAAAAACGTCTTTCTATTCCTCTGCCGTGGGCTCGTTCAGGGCATCCATGTGCTTTTGCAGCACTTCCCAGCCCTTTTCCACGCAGGCGATGCAGCGGACGGACTTATCCTCGGGATGGTTGTAGGTCACCTTTAAATCCTTGCAGTTGACGTGCCCCAGAGTCTCTTCGAAATCGGATACGAAGCCGGTGACCGCAGGCTTTAAGGCAGGGGTGTCATGGCCTCTTGTCTCGACCAGCTTTTTCGAGATGGCAGCAACGCCGCCGCACAGAACGCCGCAGGCAAGGCCGCTCATCAGACCGCCTCCGAAGCCGGAGAGCAGCCTCATATTCTCTTCGGTCAGGCCAAGGTCATATTTCTGGTTGGCAAGACGGATGGTCGTCTCACAGCAGTTGAAATCTTCTTCCAGATAAAAATTCTTTGCCGTTTTCATATAGTATCCTCCTTGGAACGGGAATCGTTGATGCAACGCTATTATTGTAATCGAAAATCAGACTGCAGGCAAGAAAAAACCCGCCTTCCGTAAGGAAAGCGGGTCTCGTACCTGATATCTGTTATTTGAGATTTTCAAGCGCTGCGATGATGACCTTTGCGGCCCCCTCGGGATCCAGCCGGTCGGTGTTCAGGCACATGTCATAATTGTTGACATCGCCCCACTTGTGGCAGGAATAATGCTCGTAATATCTCTTTCTTTCTTTTTCCAGAGATTTGATATACTTTTCCATCTGGGCATCGGTATAGTCGGCCTTTTCGGGAGCGACCGAATGCTTTCTTGCGATCTTGTGCTCCATGCTGGCGCAGATGAATACATCGTAGGTATCCATATCGCGAAGCACGTAGTCGGCGCAGCGGCCTACGATGACGCAGGGACCCTGCTCGGCGATCTCCTTGATGACCTTGGACTGCTCCAGAAAAATGGTGTCAGACAGAGAAGGCTGATAGTAGGTATCGATCATGGTCCGTTCGAAGGAAGCTGCCAGGAACTGGGGAGCTCTTTCTTCGTGGGTCTCCAGAAAGCTTTCGTGCAGGCC
>JABUTE010000240.1 GCA_021443825.1 Bacillota bacterium | reverse complement strand
CGTTCTGGGCGCCCTGGGCATCGAAGGTCTTGGCTTTACCAGTCTGGAGCAGGTCGAGGCCACCGCAGTCATCTCCAATGTCGCCTTGGGCTTCATCGCCTTTGATATCGGAAACGAATTCCGTCTGGAATCCTTAAAGAAAACAGGCCGTCAGGCGCTGATCATCGGCATCTTTCAGGCGCTGGCTACCACAGTCATCGTCGATATAGTTCTGGTGCTGATCAGCATCACCACCAATATTCTCAGCATCTCCGCTGCCATCACTCTGGGCGCCATCGCATCGGCAACGGCTCCCGCCGCCACCCTGATGGTCGTTCGCCAATATAAGGCCAAGGGTCCCCTGACCGATCTGCTGCTGCCCATCGTCGCACTGGACGACGCGGTCGGCCTGATCATCTTCGCCGTTTCCCTGGGCGTTGCCCAGGCCATCAAGGGCGGTGCCGTCAGCATCGTTACCGTCATCGTCAACCCGCTGCTGGAGATCCTCTGCTCGCTGGCGCTTGGCGCTTTGATGGGCGCCGTCATGACCTGGATGGAAAAGATGTTCTTTTCCAACACCAACCGCCTTTCTATGACCATTTCCTTCGTCATGATGACCATCGCCCTGGCCACCGTCCGCATCGAGCTGCCCGGCGGCCTTGAGATCGGCTTCTCTTCTCTTCTGGTCTGCATGATGCTGGGCACCGTCTTCTGCAATATCTGTGAATTCTCGGAGGATCTGATGGCAAGAGCCGAAAAGTGGACGGCCCCCTTAAGCGCCGTCTTCTTCGTGCTGTCGGGCGCCGAGCTGGATATCAGCCTGTTCGGCCAGCTTTCCATCGTCGGCGTGGGCATGATCTATATCCTGACCCGCTCTGCCGGTAAGTATGTCGGCGCAGGCATCTCCAGCGCCATCGCAGGCTGCTCCGCCACCGTGCGAAAGTATCTTGGTATCACCCTGCTGCCGCAGGCCGGCGTTGCTCTTGGCATGGTTGTTTCCGCTCAGGCGCTGGGCGGAGAGGATGCCGCCATCATCAAGAACATCATTCTCTTCGGTGTTCTGATCTACGAGCTCTTCGGCCCGATGCTGACGAGAAACGCTCTGGCAAGTGCCGGCGAGATCGCTGCCAAGCCGGTGGAAAAGACCACCAGAGACCGGTTCAAAGACAACAAAAGAAACCGGTAGAAGCATCCTTTGCCTGCCTGCAGCACCGGCGGCTGCGCAGGGCTGACAGCATTTTATAACAGCCAACCCTTGGAGGGCTCCCTTTTAAGACGCAGTGTGGACGCCGCCCTTAAGGGGAGCCTTTTTTTATGAGGCCGGGAGGGCGCTGCCAGGCGAAGCAAAAACGAAAAAGAGCACCTTTTTCAGGTGCTCTTTTCTTTGGCGGAGGACATGGGACTCGAACCCACGAGGCCGTTAAGCCCTACGCGCTTTCCAGGCGCGCTCCTTAGCCACTCGGTCAATCCTCCGTGCTCAGTTGCGTGTTGCCGTATTCGGTTTGCTGCAATCAGCTTCTCTATAGTACAACAGGACGAAATAGAATGCAAGCATTATTTTTATAAAATAGAAAAATTATATGTGCTTTAAATGAGAACACCGAAAAAAACAAAAAACCCCGGATGGGTTGATTTTACTAATAAAAACCATTTAATGGTAATTTTCCGACCTATCACTTTTTTCGATAGAAGTCATTCATAAATACCATGAAACATTATAGATTTTGTTTTACTTTTAACAGATGTATGACTTATAATGAATATAACTGTTTATGCAACATACTGAATTTTTAAGGAGAATTGGTATGAACAAAATCATTAAGATGGCTCAGGTCGGAAATGTCGACCAGAATGCCGATTGCGTGATCGTCATCGAGCCTTCTGAAAACGGCAATGAGATCCTGCTGGAGTCCCTGGTCAAGGCTCAGTACGGTGATGCCATCATCGCATCCGCACAGGATGAGCTCAAAAAGTATGATATCACAAATGCGAAGCTGACCATCACCGACAGAGGCGCCATCGACTGCGTTCTGCGGGCAAGACTGGAAGCTGTTATTAAAAGAGGCATGGGGGTATAAAGATGCGCCGTTCAATGTTATTCATTCCCGGAGCAAATCCCAAGCAGATCATGTTTGCTGCTACCATGGGTGCAGACTCCGTCATTTTCGACCTGGAGGACTCCGTTTCTCCCCTGGAGAAGGACTCCGCCAGGATCCTGGTCCGCAATATTCTCAGCACGCTGGATTTCAGCGCCATCGAGATCATCGTAAGAGTCAACTCCCTCAACTCGCCCTATTGGCAGGCTGATCTGGACGAGATCGTTCCCTTAAAGCCCGCCATCATCATGACGCCCAAGTCCGAGACGCCCGACGACATCAAGACCTTCGCTGCTTACATCGAGCAGGTCGAAGAAAAGCACGGCATCGAAAAGGGCTCCGTAAAGATCATGCCCCTGATCGAGACCGCTCTGGGCATCGAAAACGCCTTCCTCATCGGAAAGAGCAGCGAGCGTGTGGTTGCCCTGTTCCTGGGCGCCGAAGACTACTCTGCCGACCTTCAGTGCAAGAGAACGAAAGAGGGCAACGAGATCGACTACGCAAGAAAGAGGATCGTCAATGCGGCAAGAGCCTGCGGCGTCGAAGTCTATGACACTCCCTTTACCGATGCCCACGACGACGAAGGCATCTGGGCAGACGCTGCCTACGCAAAGAGCCTGGGCTTCACCGGAAAGTCCTCCATCAGCCCCCGCCACGTGGATGCGATCAATATTTCCTTCAGCCCCAGCCAGGCCGAGATCGACTACGCTTATGAAGTCATCGCCGCCATCGCAGAGGGCAAGGCCAAGGGCCAGGGCGTCGTCGCCCTGAAGGGCAAGATGATCGATGCACCTGTGGTGCTCAGAGCAGAGAGAACCATTGCGGCCGCAGAACAGCTGGGCCTGGGAAGGAAGTAGAGTTATGGCAACAAAGGTAGTTTCCAATTTAAAGGAAGCCATTGAACTGGCAAAAGTAACCGATGGAATGAGCATCTCCTTCCATCATCATCTGCGCAACGGCGACCATGTGCTGAACATGGTCATGGACGAGCTGGCAGCCATGGGCGTAAAGAACCTCACCGTCAACGCCTCTGCTGTATTCGATGTGCACGCTCCTTTGATCGATCACATCAAGAACGGCGTCGTCACCAAGCTGTGCGTCAACTATATGTCCAAGGGCATCGGCACCCATATCTGCAAGGGCATCATGGATACTCCCGTGGAATTCCGTTCCCACGGCCAGCGTCCCGCTGACATCGAAAACGGCAGAACGCCCATCGATGTAGCCTTCATCGCAGCTCCCACCTCCGATACCATGGGCAATTGCACCGGAAAGATGGGCAAGTCCCGTTTCGGTTCCATCGGCTATGCGATGGCCGATGCCATGAATGCAAAGACCGTCATCGTCATCACCGACAACCTGGTGGAATATCCCCTCACCTGTGCCTCCATCACCGAAGACTATGTCGACTATGTGGTCGCCGTCGATGAGATCGGCGATCCCAACGGCATCATGTCGGGCACCACGGCACAGACCAGAGACCCTGTAAGACTGCGTATGGCACAGACTGCCGTCAAGTGCATCGAGGCCTCCGGCCTGCTGAAGGACGGCATGAGCTTCCAGACCGGTGCCGGCGGCGCCACCATGGCAGCTGCCATGTACCTGAAGGATGTGATGCTCGAAAAGGGCGTCGTCGGCTCTTACATCGTCGGCGGCATCTCCACGGCTTCGGTCGACCTGCAGAAGGCAGGCTGCTTCCGTGCCCTGCAGGATGTACAGTCCTTCGATCTGGGCGCTGCAGCCGATCTGCTGGAGAATCCCAACCACATCGAGGTCTCCGGAAGAAGATATTCCAGCTCCATCGGCAAGTCCTCCTGCATGAACAATCTGGATGTTGCCATGCTGGGCGCCACCGAGATCGATGTTGACTTCAATGTCAACGTACACACCGACTCCAACGGCATCATCATGGGCGGCAGCGGCGGTCATACCGACATCGCAGAGATCTGCAACATGGCAGTCGTCATCGCGCCGCTGTTCAGAAACCGTCTTCCCATCGTCCTCGATCACGTTACCACCGTTTCCACCAAGGGCGAGAACATCGACGTGCTCATCACCGAAAGCGGCATCGCCGTCAACCCGAGAAGACAGGATCTGAAAGAAAAGTTCATCGCCGCCGGCCTGAACGTGAAAGACATCCACGAGCTGAAGGCCATGGCAGAAAAGATCTGCGGCGTTCCCCAGCCCGCTCCCAAGGGCGATAAGATCGTCGGCGAGGTATTCGGTCACTGGGGCGAGCATGTAGACTACATCTACAGCGTTCCCGATAAAGAATAAAGGATAATAAGAATGAGAGAAATCAGTGCCGATCGCATTGCTGAATGCGTTAAAAAGCTTTGTATCGAGGCCTGCTGTGTGCTCCCCAATGATGTAAGAGACTGCATCTGCAAGGGCAGACAGGAGGAGACCTGGGCCCCCGCGCAGGAGATCCTCGATCATATCATCGATAATTATCACATTGCCGAAGAGAACATGGTTCCCATCTGCCAGGATACCGGCGTTGCCTGTGTCTTTCTGCAGATCGGTCAGGACCTTCACATCACCGGCAATATCGAAGAAGCGGTCAACCGGGGCGTAGCCGAGGGCTACACCGAAGGCTACCTGCGCAAGAGCGTGGTGGTCGATCCCGTCTTCGACCGCACCAACAGCGGTAACAACACTCCCGCCATGATCTATTACGAAATGGTTCCCGGCGATCAGCTGACCGTTACCGTAGCGCCCAAGGGCTTCGGCTCCGAAAACATGAGCCAGATCAAGATGCTCAAGCCGGCAGACGGCCTGGAGGGCGTTAAGGAATTCATCCTCAAGGTCATCGAGGATGCAGGCCCCAACCCCTGTCCTCCCGTTATCGTCGGCGTCGGCATCGGCGGCACCTTCGATAAGGCGGCTCTCATGGCAAAGAAGGCTCTCTTAAGAGATCTGGACCAGAGAAACGAAAATCCCGATTATGCTGCTCTTGAGCAGGAACTTCTGGAAGCGATCAACGCCAAAGGCATCGGCCCTCAGGGCTTCGGCGGCAAGACCTATGCCCTTGCAGTCAACATCAATACCTTTGGTACCCACATTGCAGGTCTTCCCGTAGCGGTCAATATCAACTGCCACGTTGCAAGACATAAGACGGAGGTGCTCTAATGGCGATTCAGATCAAGACTCCCATGTCCCCTGAGGTCGCAAGGACCCTCAAGTGCGGCGACAGCGTCGAGCTGACCGGTGTGATCTACACCGCAAGAGATGCTGCTCACAAGCGCCTGTGCGCTCTGGTTGCAGAGGGCAAGCCCATGCCTGTCGATTTTAAGGATGCCATCATCTATTTCGCAGGTCCTGCTCCCGCACAGCCCGGACAACCCATCGGTTCGGTCGGTCCCACGACCTCGTACCGCATGGATCCCTATTCCCCCATCTTGATCCGCGAGGGCCTTACCGGCATGGTCGGAAAAGGCAAACGAAGCCCCGAGGTCATCGAGGCAATGAAGGAATGCGGTGCGCTCTACTGCGGCGCCATCGGCG
>JABUTE010000013.1 GCA_021443825.1 Bacillota bacterium | reverse complement strand
CCTCCACCGCCAGATACAGCCCCCAGTCCTCGCCGTTGACGGTAATATAGGCAAAGCTGCAAAGGGGTGCATCCACACCGAAGGAATCCATCATCTGATAGACCAGATAATCCTTCATCATGGTATTATCCTGGATCAGGTTGTTGAGACAAAGCTTATCCAGACCGTCGCAGGTCTTTCCCTCCTCGTAATGATCGAACTCCAGCTTAAAGCTGTAGCGCTGGCTGCCCATGGAGCGAACGCTGGAAAGAGACGTATTACCCTTTGCCCGGATGGCGATGTTGCTGTGCTTTTTTCCGTCGATCACCACCGTGCAGGCAGAATATTCCTCGCTCTCGCAGTTTTCGATAAAGCCGTCCCAGTCGTTCATCACGATATCGATCTGATGAACATAGGAGGTATCAAAAAGGGTCTTTTCATAGGTCATGGACTTTGCTGCTGCTTCCAGTCCGAGAGGACCTGCGAACATGAACAGAAGGGTCAGCACCAGGGTCAGGCAGACAGCGGCGATACAGAGCTTGTCTATATGCTTGCTCGTTGACATGACTGTTTCCTCTTATCCCATATACTCGCCGTTGTAGCTGACCAGCACGGCGCTGTTTACCCCGGGAAGCTCTGCGAGAAGATTGATGAAATCGGTGTTTTCCTCCTTCAGGCGAACCTCCAGATTCAGCTCCACCAGCCCCTTTTGCGCCGATTTTGACTTGATGACGCAGCGCTCTGCATATTGATTGACACGGTTCATCACCTCGTTCTCTGCCCTGTGATCGGTGCAGGAAACGACGATGATATACGGATTCTTATGGGGCTTGCGATTGACGAAAATGAGAAGGATCAGCCCGATCACCACGCTTCCGATCACGGCAAGAGGGATCATGCCGGCCGCAAGAATGATGCCGGCCGCGATGGACCAGAACAGGAATGCGATGTCGAGAGGCTCCTTGATGGCCGTGCGGAAACGAACGATGGAAAGCGCACCTACCATACCAAGAGACAGGACCACATTGGAGGTGACAGCGAGAATGACCTGCGCCGTGATCATGGTGAGAGCGATCAGCGTTACACCGAAGGACGACGAATACATGACCCCCTGATACGTCTTTTTATACACATAAAAGATGAAAAGGCCCAGGCCGAAGGCCAGCACCAGGGTCAGGATCATGTCCAAAGGACTGATCGCCGTTACATTTTCAAGAAAGCTGGATTTAAAGATATCGTTAAATGTCATGGTCTGTTGCTCCTTTTCTTAACAGTAGATCCGGCATTGCTGGTATTTGGAAAAGGCGGAGGAATGTCTGCCGGACAGGCTTACCGCGTCTTTGATGATATCGGGAAGAAATTCATCCCACTTGACCTCCAAAAGAATGACAGGCTCCCCTGCGGGCAGGGTGATGGTATCGGGATTGAGAAAATCCGTGCGGAAAGCCCCGGTGCGGATATTGTAATCCATGGTGACCCGCACATTGCCCGGTCCGAAAACAAAAGGCTCTCTTGTATAGTCGACGATAGTCTTAGGGCGCAATCCCTGCGACCGCATCTTCGCGTACAGCTCCCGGCACAGAGGCCTATCGCTTTGCAGCATCCATCCCGTATCGCCGTCTGCGATCTTCTGCGCCTCTTCCTTTGTGAGGCGGCAGCTTTCTTTTCCGCACAGGCCGTTGACCTTGCTCTTCTTTTCCAGAACGATAAACGAGGTGTCGCCGTTATAATAGCGGATCCGGAATTTTTCCCGGATGTTGACGCCGTCGATCTTTTCCCGAAGGGCCTTATCAGCCAGATTGTCGAAATACAGGCTTCGGATCTCGTACCGGCCGCAGGCCGCGTGTTCATCCCGCTTCATGACGGCAGAAAGCCTTGTGCGAAGGATCAGCAGATCGGCATAGCTGATCTCATGCTTATATTCATGACGGTAGTTCATGCTTGCTCCTTTCCGTTTTGTTTCAGCTGATGGATGTACTATATGCCCGAAAGCTGAACGCATGCTGAACCTGCGCTGAAGCGACCGTGAACATTTTGTGTCAATCTGATGAAAACAGAGCTTGTCCTTTGGTTCAATGCATAAAAAAGAACCGCATCCGTTGCTTCGGATGCGGATCACATAGGGCTATTCTTCCAGCTCCGGTATGGGAGAGCCCTCTATGCGGGGCAATCCGCCTTTGGCCGGCACCGGCTTGCGATAGGTCTGAAGACCGGGGTTTTGCAGCGTTTTTACCAGCCGGTCGCGGTAATCCTGATAATAGACCTGATCCAGTTCTTCCGGGCGGCAGATCCAGGGATGGGAGCCTTCCCCTTCGACCGCAAGACGAACGGCATCGATGGCTGCCTGGGGCTGATGGGTGCCGGTAAAGGCATTGCACTGCGCCAGATCGGTAAACAGCTTAAAATATGCGAGAGAAGACTGGTAGCTGCGGATCTCCGGCTGGTTGGGCCAGACAGCGCTTCCGCCCAGCATGGCGACGCGCAGCGGCTCGCCCTTCCAGGCGCTGCTGATGATAAAGGACATGCAGCCCAGGCTGTGACCCGGCGTTGCGACAGTCAGGATCTCGGTATGTCCGTGGCGGATGCACATGCCGTCTTCCAGCAGAAGGTCGGCTCTGGTGGGACGGGGCTGGGTAAAGGCAAATTCGGTGGGAACCGTCTGCAGCAGGTTCCAGCCCAGGCGGCTGATGGCAACTTTGGCGTTGGGGCAGACCTGCTCCAGAAAATACGTCGTTCCGCCGTAGTGGTCGAAATGCTCGTGGGAGATGATGATCATGCGGATATCGGCCGGATCCAGACCGAGCCTTCGGATGGAGCGTTCCATAAAACGGGCTTCCTCTTCGTTAGAGCCGTCGTCGATGAGGATCAGCCCGTCTCCCGTATCGATGGCGATGGCGCCGACGCTGCGGCTTCCCACCCAGTAGATATCGTCGAAAACGCGGGTCCCTTCGATGGGCTGCAGCTCGCCCCGTTCCCGTTCTCCTTTCGAGATCACGGGAGCCGCGTTATAAGCAAGAGCAGGCTTTGCTGCAGAAATGCGGCAGGCCTCCTCGATGGTTATTGCATGTTCGTTCCACTTCATAGGGATTCTCCTTTCAACGAATCGTTCAGATAAACAGCGGATGGGAGCGGCCCCGTTAACGGACCACATTGGACCGGGAATAGATATAGAACAGCTCCTGGGTAGGTCGATAGCCCTTTTCCATCGGTTCAAAGCTGCTGTCGAATTCTTCAAACCCGGCTTCGTCTACATTGTGGGCGGGGCTTTCCATGTAGCGCCATTCCGTTCCGGCAAGTGCGCCTTCCTGCAGCTCTTTTACCAGCAGGGAAACGGGATAGACCCCTTCCTGCAGGGAGACCTGATAGCGCCTGCAGCTCTTAAAGCCGTAGCAGATATAGTTTTCCGGATTTCCGAAGATGACCACCGCAGGATAGCCCATGGCTGTCGCCTTTTCCAACGCATGCTCCAGCAGCTTTCTGCCGTAGCCCTTTCGCTGGTAAGCCGGCTCGATGGTAAACGGCCCGAAGGAGAGGATCTTCTTTTCGGTTCCGTCTGCTGCCAACAAGTTGGCTTCCGCAAACAGGATATGACCGATGATCCGTCCCTCTTCCTCCAAAACCAGATCCAGCTCGTGAACGCATTCCGGTCTTTTTCGCACCTGATGAACGAAATAATGCTCGGTGCAGCCCGGCACCGCCAGGTTCCAAAAGGCCCGTTTCGTCATTTCCTCAACTGCCCGGTAGTCCTCCGGACGCTCTGTTCTGATCAGCATTTGTGCCTATCCTTTCAACTTTTCAAAGATGGGAAAACAGTCAAAGGTAGCAAAATAATCTCTGGGCTGCTGTGCCCTTCGGATCAGCTGCACCGAGCCGTCTTCCCGCAGGAGCAGCTCGGAAGAAAGCAGCCTGCCGTTGTAATTGTAGCCCATGGAAAAGCCATGGGCACCGGTGTCGTGGATCACCAGAAGATCGCCCGGGAAGGTCTCGGGAAGCCTTCGGTCGATGGCGAATTTATCGTTGTTTTCGCAAAGAGCACCTACCACATCGTATAAATGATCGCAGGGTGCCTCTTCTTTGCCCAATACGGTAATGTGATGATAGGCCCCGTACATGGCCGGTCGCATCAGATTGGCGGCGCAGGCGTCCACTCCCAGATATTCCTTATGGATGTGCTTCTGATGGATCACCTTCGTTATCAGATGGCCATAGGGACCGGTCATGAACCGCCCCAGCTCCGTACAGAGGGAGACCTCGCCCATGCCAGCAGGAACCAGGATCTCTTCGTAGACCTGCCTTACCTTTTCGCCGATCAGCCGGATGTCGTTGGGCTCCTGGTCGGGCCGGTAAGGGATGCCGATGCCGCCGGAAAGGTTGATGAAGGCGATGTGTGCGCCGGTTTCACGCTGCAGTCTGACCGCCAGCTGAAACAGCTGCCTTGCCAATGCAGGGTAATATTCATTGGTCACCGTATTGCTGGCAAGAAAGGCATGGATGCCGAAATTCTTTACGCCCTTTTCCTTTAACATCCGAAAGCCCTCAAACAGCTGGGCTTCGGTAAAGCCGTATTTGGACTGACCGGGATGATCCATGATGCTGTTAGCGATGGAAAAGGTTCCCCCCGGGTTATACCGACAGCAAACAGTTTCGGGAAGCCGGCCCAGGGTCTTTTCCAGAAATTCGATATGAGTGATATCATCCAGATTGATGATCGCCCCCAGCTTTGCAGCATAAAGGTATTCTTCCGAAGGGGTATCGTTGGAAGAGAACATAATACTGTTTCCGATTACTCCAACCGCCTCGCTGAGCATCAGCTCGGTCAAAGAAGAACAGTCGCAGCCGCAGCCGCATTCCTTCAGGATCTGCAGCAGAAACGGATTGGGCGCCGCCTTGACGGCAAAATATTCTTTGAAGCCCTTGTTCCAGGCAAAAGCCTCCTTCAAAGCCAGCGCATTCTGCCGGATGCCCTTTTCATCGTAGATATGAAAAGGGGTCGGGTAGGTCTTTACGATCTCTTCGACCAGTTCTTTTGTTACAAACGGTGTTTTTTGCATGGTATTCTCCCGGCGTGTACCCTCGCCTGCAGCAAACGGTTAAATATCTTATTCGATCTCCTGCACAGAGACCTTGCCGCCTTTTACATCGATCCTGACACGGATCGTTTCACCGGCCTCATTGCTCAGTGTCAGATCGCCGCTTCCGTTGCTGCTATGTTCGATCACAAGAATATGACCTTCCTGCACGGTGGTTGCGATCCCTGCAAAGCTGCCGCGGGATTCGTACCAGATTCCTTCCCTGGGAATCTCGTATTCAAAGGTGCCGGAAAGCATCTGTCCGTAAACGAGATAGCCGCTGCAGAGGGCGATGCACACCAAAACGATGGCCAGATACACCTTTCTCTTTTTTCCGTCGCAGAAAAGAAAGCCCAGAAAAACCGCTGCACAAGCGAAGAAAAGACCGTCGATCATATAGGCGATATCGCCTTCAAAAACGCCGTGAAGCAGTCTACCTGCGCCGACGCATCCAAGATAAACGCCGGCAACAGCCAAGATCAGGGCGCTCCAGACCTCCTTGCGCCGGATCTGATAAGCGATCATTCCGCCGGGAAAGGTGAGCAGCGTCATGATGAACCAGCGGCCGTAATAGGTGCGAAGCAG
>JABUTE010000015.1 GCA_021443825.1 Bacillota bacterium | reverse complement strand
CCCGCATCACCATCACCCCCTCGAAGGTGCGGGTGAACCGGGAGCTGGCGCCTCAGGTAGAGACTGTAATGGAATTCACCCCCGGCAAGAGGTATCACGGCGTTTATGTTACCCCCTACGGCCCCATTCCCATGGAGCTTCTCACCAACGGCATCACCGTGAGCGATGACGAAGAACTGGGCCGCCGCGCCCTTTCCATCGACTACAGCATGAGCCTGAAGGGGCTGTCGGAATCCCGCAACCAGCTGGATATCCGGGTGCTTCGCGAACTGAAGGAAAACGAACATGAATAACAACAATAAGACACGCAAGCGGGCGCAGAGGATCTTCGCCCTGGTGCTGGTGATCGCGCTGCTTTCCTCCAGTGCATTCTATCTGCTGATGGTCGTCGGCTCCATGCTGGGAGCCGATATCAGCGCAGGCGTCGCTTACGGTGCCGAACGCATCAATCTGGATGTGACCGGCATGGGGCTGTCGCAGACAGAGCGGGCCCGGCTGGAGAATATTCCGTTCATGCTCCAGTTTCTGAAGGAGACCTTTAAAGACGAGCTTACCTACGGGGAAATGATCGAGGGCATGTATAACGGCATGTTCGATTCTCTTGAAGACGAATGGAGCGAATACTATTTTTCCGGCGATACTACACCCGACCAGGTGAGCATGTCGCTGGACGGCGAGTTTTACGGCGTCGGCATCAGCTCGACCGGCACAGCCGAAGGGTTAAAGATCCTGTCGGTCATTGAAGGCGGCCCGGCCCAGAAGGCCGGCATCAAGGAGGGCAGCGTCATCACCCATGTGAACGGCACCGATGTGCGGGGCATGGACAGCAGCGAGGCCATTCTGCTGATCCGCGGAGAAGAGGGCACCTTTGTGACTCTTACCGTCGTGCAGGAGGGCAGCCCGAAGACCTATACCCTGCAGCGGCAGAAGATCGAGGCTGCAAGTGTAACAGGCTCCATGGCAGAGGGAACCACCGGTTATATCGAGATCGACAGCTTTTCGACGACGACGGCGAAGGAATTCAAGCAGACGGCGCTGAAGCTGAAGCAGCAGGGCATGGACCGGATGGTCATCGATCTGCGCAATAACACCGGCGGCTATGTGGATCAGGCGTGGGAGATCGCGTCGATTTTGATCCCCTCCGGGGTCTGCGGCTACTATATCAGCAAGGGCGAGGTGAGCGAGACCTTTTATGCCAAGGGCTCCGATCTTGCGACCATGCCTATCGCGGTGCTGATCAACGAATACAGCGCATCGGCATCGGAAATGCTTTCTGCCGCGCTGAAGGATGCGGGTCGCGCGGTGTTCGTCGGCGAGGTCTCTTACGGAAAAGGGGTCGCTCAGGGCATTTATGAGCTGAAGAACGGCGATCAGTTTAAGGTCTCGATGGTCTACTTTACCGGAAGAAACAAGCAGCCCATCGACGGCATCGGCATCGTGCCCGATCATATCGTCTATTCCTACGGCGGCTATACCACGAGTCAGGCAGCAGAGCTTTTAGGCAGCATGGTGGAGCTGGCGGAAGAAGAACGCTACTACGAGGGCGAGGAGGGGCTGAACGTGCTGGCTGCCCAGCAGCGGCTGATCCTTCTGGGCTATGGCGATGTGAAGCCCACCGGCATCATGGATGAGGCGACCATGGCGGCGCTGCGGCTGGTGCAGCGGGCGGCAGGCTCCTATTCCTACGGAAATCTGGACAACTTTACCATCAAGGCGCTGGCAGAGCAGTTCGATGCGCTGCTGGGCTTTGATAAAGACGGCAATCATGCCGACACCCAGCTGGAAAAGGCGCTGGAAGTCGTCCGGACCATGAAATAACAGCGATACGCATTGAAAATGAAAAGCAGCTCCGTTGGGAGCTGCTTTTTTTCGTGTTGAGGGCCGCCGGTGGACCGGACTGCTCACGGCGAAGCGAACTCGGCTTTGCAGCGGCACTCGGCCCGGCCATTCGTTATTGCTGCCATCCGGGCACTTATCTGTTCGTTTCGTTTCCTTCCGTGAGTATCCCATCCTTTCGGTAGTAATAGGGAAGACGCAGGCTCATGGCGGTAACGATGGTATCAAAGAAACTGCCGGTGGTCTCGCCCATCTCATCTGCCGATATGCGAAGACCGCCGCTTTCGCCGATGAGCACCGCCTCGTCGTAAAGCTGCGCCTGGGGCACGGCAGAAAGATCGATCATCAGCTGGTCCATGCAAAGAGGCCCGAGAATGGGCGCTTTTTTGCCGTTCACCAGCACATAGCCCACACCGCAGCTCCAGTTGCGGGGAATGCCGTCGGCATAGCCGATATTTAAGGTGCCGATGCGGGTCGCTTTCTGCGTGCGGCTGATCCGGTTGTAGCCGATGTAGCTTCCCTCAGGAACCGTCTTGATATGCATGATCAGCGCCTTGACGCTCATGGCCGGGCGAAAGCCGAACCGGGGCATCAGCGTATCTTCATAGCTTCCGAACATGACGGCTCCTGTGCGGCACAGCTGGTAGTGATCCTTCGGACGGGTCAGGGCAGCAAAGCTGTTGCAGATGGTCGATTCGCCAAGGGCGACTCCCGCCGCCAGCAGCTTCTCGCGAAGCCGGGCAAAGCGGGCCGACTGCAGGTCGGTATAGGCCAGGCCCTCAGGGGAAATGTCGTTGGAGCCCCCAAAGTGAGAGAGCACGCCCAGAAAATCAAGCCCCGGTAGAACAGAAAGCTCTTTAATGGCGCAAACCGTATCTTCTTCTTCTGACAGAAAGCCGATGCGGCCCATGCCTGTGTCTACCGCGGCAAACACCGGCGCTAAGACCCCCTGCCGGCAGGCCTCTTCGGACAGGGCATCGGCGTAGACCCGGTTGGAAACGCAGGTGATCAGCCCGCCCTTCAGCACCTGGGAGATCTGCCTTGGATGCACCAGGCTCAGCACCAGAATGCGCACCTGCGGATACAGGCGCCGCAGCTGCAGCCCCTCCTCCACCGTTGCCGTCGCCAGGGTGGAGACTCCTTTTTCGATGAGCAGCCCGGCCACCTTTTCCAGCCCGTGGCCGTAGGCATCGGCCTTGACCACGCCGCAAAGAGCGCAGCCGTCAGACAGATTGCTTTTTATGATATCGATGTTATGGCCGATGGCGTCCAGGTCGATCTCGACCCACGCCGGACGGCCCTGCTTTACAATAGGATCCATTTCATTCCTTTCGCGGTGCAGTATGGTTATCCCATTTACTGCAGACTATGATATAATAACAAATTGTGCGAAGCTTTTGGGAAAAATTCTGCCATTTCCGTTGCTTTAGGGCATAAAGTTTTTGAAATGCTGCCGGCAGCGGCCTCAAAGCCGCAAAATCTCACGAAAGCAGCGTCCCTCGACATTCGGGCGCCCCGTTCACCTGCAGGGCTGCTGCGTCAGCTCCCGGCTTTTTGCCATTTCACCTCGATCCCAACGAAACGAAAGGACCATTCGATCTATGGATATCGCCTTTTCCTTTGCCGTCTATGCCGTCTCTATGGCTGCCTGCCTGTTGACCGGCGCCTCCACCTCGTGGGCCATCGTGGCCGCTGTGGTGCTCTTTTTTCTGTGCGGCCTGCGCCGCAAATACGGCCTGCAGGCTCTTCTTAAGATGGGCTACAGCAACCTGCCCGCGTCCTTTACGGTCATCCGCATCCTGGTCATTCTGGGCGCCCTGACCGGCCTGTGGCGAAGCTGCGGAACCATTCCTTTTTGCATCTATTACGGCATACGTTTTATTCGCCCGGGCATGTTCATCTTTGTCACCTTTCTGATCAACGTGCTGCTGTCGCTGGCGCTGGGAACCTCTCTTGGCGTAGCCTCCACCTCGGGAGTCGTGCTGATCTCCCTGGCCCGCTTCGGCGGCGTCGATCCGCTGATCTGTGCGGGAGCCGTCATGAGCGGCATCTATTTCGGAGACCGCACCGCCCCCACCTCCAGCTGTGCCAATCTGGTGGCGGCTATCACCGGCACAAAGCTCTACGACGACATCAAATACATGACCCGGTCGGCCCTGCTGCCCTACGGCGCCAGCCTGGTGTTCTATGCGGTGCTCAGCTGGCTCAACCCCATCGGTACGGTGGATGAGACCATGATGAACGCCCTGTGCACCGAATTTCAGCTGTCGTTTTGGACGGTGATCCCGGCGGCCATCATGATCGTGCTGCCTTTGCTGCGCTGCCCCCTGTTTCTTTCCATGGGCGCCTCGGGCCTTTGCGCGGCTTTGGTATCCATGTTCGTGCAGCACATGAGCCTGTCCGATGTTCTTAAGATCGCCGTGTTCGGCTACGCCCCCGAGGGCGGCATGCTGGCTCAGGTGATCACCGGAGGAGGCATCACCTCCATCGGCATGAGCATCGTGATGGTCACCGCGGCGGGCATCTTTACCGGCCTGCTGCAGGGCATGGGCATTCTGAACGGCATTCAGGCAAGGCTGAAGAGCCTTTCGCAGCGCATCGGCCGCATTAAGGTCAGTAACCTGATAGGGCTGGTCTGTCCCATGATCTTCTGCAACCAGACCACCTCCAACATCGTGCACTCGCAGCTGATGAAGGAGATCTATCCCAACGGCCCCGAAGGCCGGCTGGAGCTGGCCTGCGACATCAACAACACCTCGGTGCTCTGGGCGGGGCTGATCCCCTGGAGCGTGGCCTGCTCCATCCCCCTGGATTGCCTGGAGGCCGGCATCGGCGCGCTTCCCTATGCATTTCTTCTGTATGCCATCCCTGTATGCTATCTGTTTACCAAGAAGCGTATCTTTAAGGGAGAGCATCTGTAATTCCCTATGAAGCAGACGAACGATCATTCCAACAACGACTATTCCAACAAGGTGCTCGTGCCTGCGCAAAGCCGGGCGCAAAGAAGGGCGGCGCGGCTGAAAAAGCTGCGCAAGGGGTTGGGAACCCTGGCCATGGCAGTCATCGTGATCGCCGGCTTTTACGGCTATGTGATCCCCATGACTCGCGCGGGGGAGCCTTCGGCTCTGGAGGGGCCCTACCCGGTGGTTTCGGTCACCGACGGCGATACCTTTGCCTGCGAGATCGACGGCGAAAAGCAGAAGGTGCGCCTGATCGGGGTGGACTGCCCCGAAAGCGTTCATCCCGACGCCTCGAAAAACTCTGCCGCGGGCGAAGAGGCCTCTGCCTACACCAAAGATCTGCTGACTGAAAAGAAGGTCTGGCTGGAGTTCGACACCGAAGAAAAAGACCGCTACGGCCGGCTGCTGTGCTATGTCTATCTGGACGGCGAGGGCAAGACCATGGTGCAGGAGCTGCTGCTTTCGGACGGAATGGCCCAGGTCTCGACCTACCCGCCCAACGTGAAATACGAAGACCGGTTTCTGAAGCTGCAGCGCAAGGCCCGCAGCGAAAAGAAGGGCTTCTGGGCCGAAAGCGCCTTCGAGTAGGGGCGCTATTCATAAAAAGTTCAATGCTTGTTATGTGATCGAAAGGAGAAACCACATGGCTCTTAAATATTGCTCCCAATGCGGAAAACCCATCAACGACGAGACGGCAGTCTGCCCTCATTGCGGCGCTGCAGCCGCAGCAGAACAGGTGGTTCTGCTCAACGGACCTGCGAAGAAAAAGCCCGCTCTGCTGCCCGCCGGCATTGCGTTTGCGGTGGTTGCCGTGGTCGCCATCTTCGGCCTCAGCATCGCCTCTGCCAATGCCATCAAAGCAAAGGCCAACGCCTA
>JABUTE010000197.1 GCA_021443825.1 Bacillota bacterium | reverse complement strand
GCCGGCTGCGGCGAATCCACCATGGACGATGTCTATGACGGGCGCTGCCTTCTGGCAGAAAACGGAAATGTTATCGGCGATTCGGGAATGCTGCTTCGGGAAGGTGCCTGCTGCACGGCAGCCTTCGGACAGAACGCACCTCAGCCGGTTCTCCTGAAAAAACCCTATGAATATGCGGCAAGGGATCCCTTTATTCCGGCAGGGGAAGAGGATGCAGAGGAATTCTGCTCCGAGATCCTGCAGGCACAGGCGGTCGCTTTGGCTGAACGGCTGCAGCGCTCTTACAGCGGCAAGGCCATCATCGGCGTCAGCGGCGGCTCCGACTCCACCCTGTCGATCCTGGCAAGCGCAAGAGCCATGGAGCTTCTGGGCAAGCCCTCTTCCGATGTGCTGGCCGTGACCATGCCCGGCTTTGGAACCAGCAGCCGCACCAAGGGAAACGCCTACGGCATGATGGAGGCCCTGGGCTGCGAGATCCGCGAGATCAGCATCGCCGCCTCTGTGGCCCAGCATTTTAAGGATATCGATCACGACATCAACGATCACAACGTGACCTACGAAAACGCTCAGGCAAGAGAGCGCACCCAGATCCTGATGGATCTGGCCAACCGGGACGGCGGCCTGGTGGTGGGGACCGGCGATATGTCGGAGGAAGCGTTAGGCTGGTGCACCTATAACGGTGACCATATGGCCATGTACAACACCAATGCCAGCCTGACCAAGGGCCTGGTCAAGAAGGTGATCGCCGTTGCCGCCAAGCAGCTGCGCAGCGGAACCAGCCCCTTCTCCAACGAAAAGGATGCCTTAAAGCTGGCTGCCGCACTGGAGGACGTTCTGGATACTCCCGTATCACCGGAGCTGCTGCCTACCGACGAAAACGGGCAGATCGCCCAGAAGACCGAAGATAAGGTCGGCCCATACGAGCTGCACGATTTCTTCCTCTTCCATCTGGTAAACGACGGAATGGATCCCGACGATATCCTCGATCTGGCAGAAACGGCCTTTGCAGGAAGCTACGACAGAGCCACCATCGCAAAATGGCTCAAGACCTTCTGCAGGCGGTTCTTCACCCAGCAGTTCAAGCGAAACTGCGCGCCCGAAGGTGCTCAGCTGATCGCCATGAGCCTGTCGCCTCGCGGCGCATGGGCCATGCCCTCCGATGCTGACGGAAGCCTCTGGCTGCAGCTTCGCGAATAAGCCCTCGAAGACCCATAAAAAACCGGCCTTTCCCGTGGGAAAGACCGGTTTTGTTTTGCGTCGGATCGGCTGCGCACGGGGCACAGATGGATCCTTATGCTTCGACTCTGGGATCGGTGAGGATGGTGTACATCACATCGAAGGCCTTCTTGAAGTCGTCCATAAGCAGGTACTCCTCGGTGGTATGAACGGCGTTCATGCCGGTGGAGATGCCGCTGCAGTTGAGGCCCATGCCGGAGAAGATGTTGTTGTCGCCGGAGCCGCCGGATACGAAGTATCTGACCTCGATGCCGTTGAGCTCGTAAGCCTTGACCATGGCCTTGACCATAAAGCTTTCGGGGTCGGGCTTCATGGGCGGGCAGAAGTGATCGATGGCGACCTCGCAGGTAGCGCCCCACTCCTCGGCGGTCTTCTTGCAGACGTCGATGATGTGGTTGACTTCGTCGTCGATGCCCTTCTGGCTGTGGGAGCGGACCTCGCAGGTAAAGGTGACCTTATCGGTGACGATGTTGGTGGCACCGCCGCCGGTGATCTGACCGATGTTGGAGGTGGTGTCGGGAGCCAGTCTTCCGAACTTGATCTTGCTGATGGCTGCTGCGCAGACGGCGATGGCGTTGATTCCCTTTTCAGGCTCGATGCCGCCGTGGGCGGTCTTGCCGTGGAAGGTGATCTCAAGAGCATCCTTGCCGGCGCCGGAGGTGCTCATGCCGCCCAGGGCACCTGCACCGTCGAGTGCGCAGATGTTCTTAACGGGAAGCTTAGACAGATCCAGGTTCTTGGCGCCCAGCATGCCGTTTTCTTCGCAGATGGTGAAGAGGAACCACAGGTCTCTGTGATCCTGATTGTTCTCTTTCATGACGTCGAGCAGCTCCATCATCATGGCGATGCCGGACTTGTCGTCGGCTGCCAGAATGGTGTTGCCGTCGCTCTTGAGAACGCCGTTTTCGTAAACGGTCTTGATGCCCCAGCCGGGCTCTACGGTGTCCTGATGGGCGTTGAGGCAGACAGGCTCGCCGGGCATATTGCCGCCGATATGGATGATCAGGTTTCCTGCTTCGCCGCAGCCGCAGGCCTGACCGGCCTTATCTCTGTAGACCTCATAGCCCAGATCGGTGAAGTACTTTTCCAGGTAATCGGTCATGGGTGCTTCGTGGAAGGATACGCTGTCGATCTTGATCATTTCGTTGAGTCTGTCCAGAACTCTTTGTTCATTCATCTGCATAGGTCAGTTCCTCCTAAAGTGATTTCTGTTAAAAGCAAGGGGCAGGTAGACCTGCCTGCAGCAGTGCCGGCAGCCTTCCCGCATACATATAAAGTATATTTTTAAATGAAAACAAAGTCAATAAGGCCGGCTTATACGACCACCTTATTTCTTCCCTCGCCGGCCGCCTTGAAATAGTCGTTTAAGGCATAGGGCGAATAGATGCCCAGGTCGGTGACCACGCCGCTGACCAGCTCGGGCGGGGTGATGTCGAAGGCGGGATAATAGCCCTTTACCCCTTCGTCTGCAGTGCGAACTCCCATGGCATAGAGGCTGCCTTCGGGCTCGCGCATCTCGATGGTGACCGTATCGACGGTGGGATGACCGGGGTCGGGAGCTCCCGTTACGAAATAGGGAATGTGCAGGTAGCGGGCGCTGATGGCATTCTGGAAGGTGCCCACCTTGTTGACCACATGACCGTCGCAGCAGATGGCATCGGCCGCAGTGGTAAACACATCCACCTTTTCGTTTTTCATGACGAAGGCTGCCATGTTGTCGGTGATGACGGTCACATCAAAGCCCATATCTTTGCAGCAGGTGGCAGTGAGGCGGGCGCCCTGAAAATAGGGTCTCGTTTCGGGGCAGAACAGGCGGACGGTCTTGTTCTGCTCTCGGCAGCGTCGCAGCATCATGCCGATGATGGTCTCGGCAAAGCAGTGGGTCATGACCGTTCCCCCGTCGGGGAATTTCGCGGTCAGATAGCCGGCGATCCGGTCGATCTGGGCATAGCGCTCGTTGTTCATCTCGATCACACGGCTGACTACGGCCCGGGCAGCGTCTTCGCCTGCCAGAATAGCCTTTTCCGCCGCCGCATAGGCTTCGCCGCAGACGATCTCCATCCGCTTGGCAGTGGTGGGACGGGCGTGGGCGATGGTATCGGCCGCCTGCTTTAAGTATTGCAGCTGCTCATTTTCTTTTTTATCTTTGCATTCGAAGGCGGCAAGGGCCATGCCCATGGGCGCGGCGGTATACGGGCCTGCGCTTTGGGTCACCATGTCTTTGATGGCTTTGGCCACCTCCTGATGGTTGGCGCAGACGACGAATTCCTTTTTCGCAGGGTAGCTGCGGCGGTCGAGGATGCGCACCCTGCCGTCTTCGTACCAGGCGATGTTTTCGTATTGCAGCATGAATGCCAGGTCTTTGTCCTGTCGCTTCATTATTTTTCCTCCAATGTATAAAGGTCAGTGCGGCGCTGACGCAGCAGAGGGATCTGCTCACGCACGGCCGAAAGCCGGTCAAGGTCGATCTCGGTGATCTGAAGACCTTCTTTTTCGTCCATCTCGCTGAGCACCGTGCCCCAGGGGTCGACCACCATGGAATGGCCCCAGGCATGGTAAGAGCTTTCTAAATCGCGGGCGGGTGAGGTGGCGCAGACGAAGACCTGATTGAACATGGCCTGCCCCCGGTGGCACAGCTCCCAGTGAGCGGGTCCGGTGGTCATATTATAGGCCCCGGGCAGCAGAAGCACCTGCGCGCCCTTTAAGGCCATGAGGCGGGAAAGCTCCGGAAAGCGGATGTCATAGCAGACCAGCACGCCCATTTTGCAAAAAGGCGTATCGAAGACGGTGATCTGATCGCCGGGGGTCAGGGTGTCCGACTCGCGGAAGGCCTGTCCGCCCTTTACATCGATGTCGAACAGATGCATCTTGCGGTGCTTTGCCAGCTGGCTTCCGCCTGGGCCGAACACATAGGCCGTATTATAGACATGGCCCGCTTCATCCGATTCGGGAAAGGAGCCTGCTGAAAAGACCAGTCCGTATTTTTTCGCGATGGCAGCGGCGCGGGTCTTCATGGTGCCGGCATCCGGCTGGGCATAAACGGGAAACTGCTTTGTTTCGTAGGGGCAGCAGAACATTTCGGGAAGGCAGAACACGTCTGCGCCCTGCTCCTTTGCCAGTTTGGCAAAGCGTTCGGCCTTTTCGAAGGCTTCGTCTACAGACGCGGGCACCAGCACCTGGGCCTGGGCGATTTTAAAGGTCTTGCTCATAAAAGATCGTTCTCCTTTGGGTCTTACATCGGGAACCGTTTTTCTTTATTGTAGCAGATGGGCTATGCACTGTAATAAATAATTAATATATTTTTTCCGATTTTGTGGTATGATACCCTATAGTTATTCGGTGAATACTCTTTCGGGGGCGTAAAGGTTTCGACGGGGGTGCTGAAGCCGGGTAAGCGAGCCGAAGTCGGTCTTAGCTTCGTTAAAATGAGACCCGTTAAAAAATAAACGACAACAACAATACCAAACTCGCATTCGCAGCTTAATTCGCTGCCCGCGCGTCGGCCGGAGTTTACCTGTAGGCTCCGATCCCGGCGTCGATCATACAGGGAGACCCGCAGGGAGTGCCCGGTACCTGCGAGAGCTACGGGATAAGGAATTCTTTCGTCTGCTGACGGACGTCTGATGCCCTGACAATCAATTTATCAGCTGCGCTCGGAGAAAGCCTTGTGGACGTGCTTTCGGACGTGAGTTCGACTCTCACCGCCTTCACCACAATCAGGAAAAGGACTCGCAAGAGTCTTTTTTTTCATGCATAAAACGGGGAGAGTCGAACTCGAGAGAGCGCGAGGCTGCAGTGCAGCCTTGCGGCCCGAGCACGGAATGCACAAAAAGCGAGGGTCCTCAGTGCGGGGCAGGGGCCCCGCACGGGACTCTCACCGCCTTCACCACAATCAGGAAAAGGACTCGCAAGAGTCCTTTTTTTCATGCATAAAACGGGGAGAGGCGAACTCGAGAGAGCGCTTTCATAGGTTTATGTAATTTGAGAACATTATTTTCCAGAAATACAATATCGAGCGACGATTTGTCGTCCTATATAAAAACGTGCTGTGTTCTCGGACTGTCAATTACCCTAATTTCAACGCAGCAAACTTGATAAATTTTTACACCATTTTTAGGTGAAATATTTTCTTGAAATTCGAAAATTCTGTGATAAAATATCAGTCATACAAGGAGGGTTATATCAATGGGTTATACAAAATATGGAGAATTCATTCGTATTATGCGGATAAAACATCACGAAGTAATGGGGGATACGGCGAAACTGCTGAATTGCATGGTTTCATTTGTGTCTTCTGTTGAATGCGGAAAGAAAAATGTGCCGGAGACCTGGTTTCCGATCCTGAGTGAACATTACCAGTTATCTGAGTCTGAACAAAAGGAGTTATATGATGCCATCGAAGATTCAAAAACCCAAGTTAAGCTGAATTTAGTTTCCGCTTCCATTCCTCAAAGGAGGCTTGCC
>JABUTE010000246.1 GCA_021443825.1 Bacillota bacterium | reverse complement strand
TCCTCCTTTTCTTTCTTTCGTGATCGGTCGAATGCCCGTCGGTCCTCTGCTTTGGGATCCGAAGGCGGGCTCTGTTATGCTGCAGACCGGGACGATCCGGCGTTTCCGAGGGGCCTGTTTTCGGGCTTTACGGAATTTCTGAAGCATATCATTCGATTATTATAGCATTTCTCCCCTTTTTTTTGTATAATTTCGTTGACGACCTTCATAATTATTTCTACTGCAGCTTGAATCGAGGCGCACCTTATGAGCATTCAAAAATACCAGGCTCTGCTAAAGACCGTAGAGACCGGAAGCATCACTGTCGCAGCAAAGCAGCTGGGCTACACCCAGTCTGCCGTCAGCAAAATGATCCAGGATCTGGAAGCTGACTGGGATATCGCCTTGCTTTCCCGCAGCAGAAAAGGAGTCGTTCTGACCTCACAGGGTCTATCGGTCATAGACGATATACGCAGCATTGTCAAGGATTACGAGAATCTGCGCTTCAATCTGGCTGATATTCACGGCATCAAGCAGGGCACCATCCGTCTGGGCAGCTTTTCCAGCGTTTCCGCCAGCATGCTGCCGGCCATCCTGAAATCCTTTCATGAGATCTATCCCAATATTCAGATCCAGCTCTTCCACGGCGAGTACGGAGAGCTTTCCGAATGGCTCAAGCGGGGCATCATCGACTGCAGCTTTTTAGGCAGCACCGAGGCGGCTGAGTTCGAGTCCATCCCTGTATTCCAGGATTCTCTGGTGGCGATCGTTCCGCCGACCCATCCCCTTGCCGGCGCAGAATTCTATCCCGTCGACCGCATCCCGCAGGAAAACTACATCGCTCTGAAGGAAGAACGCGACTACGATTTTGCGCAGTTTTTCGATAAATACCAGATCTATCCCAACGTTACCTACGAGGTTCCCAGCGATCTGGTGCTTCTGTCGCTGGTCGAAAGCGGCCTTGGCGTCAGCATCGTCTACGATATGATCCTGCAGCCGTCCCGGTTCAATGTGGTGCGACTTCCCCTCGATCATACCAAAGACCGAACCGTTCACCTCTCGTTGAGCAAGGCGGCAAAGTCATCTTCCATTGTGCAGCTGTTTACCACCCATGTGCAGCAATTCGTCAGCGGCGAAGAATAAGACCCTTCTGCAGGGGCATGCAAAAGCCATCCCCCTGCTCTTTTCAGATAAGAATGCGAAAAGACCGGAAGCACATTGCTTCCGGTCTTTTTTATGGATTTGAGAATGCTGCTTTTTCAGATCAGCACTTGGCTCCGCCGGTCAGATGCAGCTGAGCATCCAGGATCTCCTGCTTTCTGTCAAGAACATCGTCCGACAGCAGCTGCTGAATGAAGTTTTCAACGCCGATGCGGTCGACCGATCTTCCGAACCGCTCACCGGTCTTGCCCTGCTCTCTGTAGAGAAGGATGCACTTTTCGATGATCGACAGCAGCTCATCGTGGGTGAATACGCCGGGCACTCTGGTTCCGATGCGCTGGGTCTTGCCCCAGATGCCGCCCAGAGTAACTGCGTAGCCTTCTTTTTCGACCTCGATGCAGTCGAAATTGCAGGCGGAGGTGCACTTTCCGCAGTTATTGCACAGGCTCTTATCGATCTGCATGATGCCGTCGTCATCGATGGAGCATGCATTCATGGGGCAGACGTCGATAACGGAACACTTCTTGCAGCCGTTGCAGTCGTCGGGATCGTACTTGGGAACCTTCTGACCGAAGATGCCGAAGTCGTTCAGCTGGGGCTTGATGCAGTTATTGGGGCAGCCGCCGATACCGATCTTGAACTTATGGGGCAGTCTTACCTCATGCCAGCCGATATAGAACTTTTCGTGGATCTCCTGAGAGAGCTTTCTGGTATCGACCAGGCCATGCACACAAACGGTGCCCTTGCAGCATACGACAGGGCGTACCTTGCCGCCGGTTCCGCCGGTCACATAGCCGGCTGCTTCGATGGCTGCGTTGAAGGGTTCGATGTTTTCGTAGGGGATGCCCTGTACTTCCAGTGTCATTCTGGAGGTCAGCGCGATCTCACCGCTGCCGTACTGATTGGCAGCATCGACGATGGCCTGCAGACCCTTGGTCTGAATAAAGGCACTGTCGGGAACGATTCTTGCGATAAAGTGCTCGCCGTCGCTGGTCAGAATAAAGCCTCTGCCCTTCAGAGCTGTTTTTTCTTCGGGTGTGATCTTAAGCATAATGTACTCCTTTATTTATAATTACTGTTTCCAATAACGATCCGGATCAGTCTTCGAGGATCTCGGGATATAAGGTTACGCCGCCTTCCAGAACGAAGGTGTTCTGATAACCCATATCTCTCAGTCTCACCTGTGCCATATAGCTGTTTCTGCCCTTTGCGCAAAGCAGCAGCAGCGGGGTGTCTGCAGGAATGCCTTCCAGCGCTTCCATCTGGGTCAGCTTTTGTACGGGATAGTAGGGAAGGTCGTCCTTCATAGGCTCCTTTGCCACATCCAGCAGCTTCCAGTTGGCAAGATCGCCGGCTTCTTCCAGGGTTCCGCCCACCAGATTGCCGCACAGCTTGTTCATCATCACGTTGACGGCTACGGTGAAGGAATCCATGGCCGTCGCAAAGGGCGGTGCATAGGCCAGATCCATATCCTCCAGATCTTCGATGCAGGCACCAAGCGTGATGGCCGTTACCGCGATGTCGATGAACTTATCGACGCCATAGCCGCCCATGATCTGCGCGCCCAGCAGCTTGTGGGTATTCTTATCTGCCGTAAGACGAACGATGGATACGGTGGAATCGGGCATAAAATGAGCCTTGCTGTCCAGCGAAAGAGTTGCGCTGACCGCATCAAAGCCTGCCTTGACAGCAGCCTCCTGGCTGAGTCCGGTCTTTGCACAGTTCAGTCCGGGCAGCTTTACAATGGCAGTGCCCAAAGCACCTCTGTAGCCGTGGCCTGCCTTTCCGCTGACCTCGTTGGCACAGATCCTGCCTACGATATTGGCCGTAGAGCCCATGGGAGACCAGCCGCCGGTCTGCGTTACAAAGTTTCTTGCGGTTGCACAGTCGCCGACGGCATATACATCGTCCAGGCTGGTATGCATCCGGTCATCGACGACGACCGTGCCCTTGAACATCTCGATGCCGCTGTCCTGAAGCCAGGATGTAGCCGGGCGAATACCGGTCGACAGAACGACCAGATCAGCCTTAAACCCCTTCTTTTCGGTCAGCACCTTGGCAACATGGCCGTCTTCGCCCTCGATGCCGGTCACCGCCGTGTTGGTGAATACCATGATCCGTTCATCCGCCAGGCGGTTTTCTGCGAATTCCGCGAAATCGCTGTCAAAGCCGGGCATGATATGGGGCAGCATTTCCAGCACGGAAACACGCAGACCCTTTTCGGTCAGGTTTTCGGCAACCTCAAGACCGATGTAGCCGCCGCCGATAACGACGGCTCTCTTGGCTCCTGCTTCGACGGCAGCGATGATGCCATCTGCATCGTCGGGGGTGCGCAGAACGTGAACACCCTCCAGGTCGACGCCGGGAATGGGCGGAACGACAGGAGCTGCACCGGTAGCGATGATCAGCTTATCGTATTCCCAGACGGATTCTTCTCCGGTATCTACATTTTTCGCAGCGACCTTCTTTTCTGCAGCCATCAGCTTTACGGCTTCCATGCCGGTCAAGACCTCTACTCCTGTCAGCTTGCTGAAGGAATCGGGGGTGTTGACCAGAAGCTCGGCTCTGGATTCAACAATGCCGCCGATATAATAGGGAAGACCGCAGCCTGCATAGGAAATATCTTTGGATTTGGTCAGAATGGTCACCTGAGCATCTTTGCCCAGATTTCTCTTAAGCTTTGCCGCAGCCTTGGTTCCGGCTGCAACAGCACCGATCACAAGAATTTTCATCGTTACAACTCCTTTGAAAAGCTTTTTTTGTTTTCATTTTATCATTCATAGACTATTATTAAAAGTACATAAGTTTCTATTAAAGTATAAGGATCTATTTATATATTTGATCGAAAGAGGTTTCCCATGACATTTCGCAGTCTTCAGATCTTTACTGCTGTTGCCCGCACCAAAAGCATGAGCGAGGCAGCCAAGCTGTTGTGCATCTCTCAACCGTCGGTCAGCTTTACCGTCACCGAGATCGAAAAGGAATATAACATCCAGCTGTTCGAGCGTGTCAACCGCAGCCTGCGGCTGACGCCCACCGGAAGCACTCTTTACAAATATGCCTCCGAGATCATGGCCCTTCACGAAGAGATGAACAGCTTTCTCAATAACGAGACCCATTCGCCCTTTGTGCGCATCGGAGCAACAGCTACCGTGGGCGCCTGCGTGATCCCGCCGGTCATGGCGATGCTGAAAAAAGAACACCCCGACCTGCGCCACAACGTATCCGTCGCCAATACCCGCCTGATCGAAAAGATGCTGTTGGACGGCGAGCTGGATATCGCACTGGTCGAGGGCGTGATCGAGTCAGAGGATCTGCTGGAAAAGGATGCCATCTGGGACCGTCTGGGCATCATCTGCAGCAAAGAACATCCCTTCAGCAGCCGCAGCAGCATCTCTCTTTCGGAGCTGGCAGGGCAGGAGCTGATCCTGCGGGAGGAAGGCTCCGGCACCCGCGCCCAGCTGCTGCAGGCGCTGGACGAAAAAAAGATCAAAGCGAATATCCTCTGGAGCGCCTATAACTTTGAGACCATTATCAACGCTGTCACCCAGGGGCTTGGCATCAGCGTCATATCGGGACGTCTGGTGGAAAAGGAGCTGCAGCGAAAGGAGCTGTCATTCTGCGAGATCAGCGATGCCGATTTCAGCAGAAGCTTTCGCCTGATCTACCACAGGAACCGTCTGTTTACCGATACCATGGATCTGTTCGCAGATGCCTGCCTGCGGTTTGGGAAAAACGAACTGCGCTGAGCCTGTTTCGTGCATGCAAAAAGCCCTTGCAGAGCATCTCATCGACGCTGTAAGGGCTTTAACTGTTATTCATGATAGAATTATATGAAACGATGGTATTATTCCGTCTTAAACTCGAGAGAAGTGATGGCCGAGACCCCGCTTTGGATCTTTTTTTCCAGTTCCCCCTGCAGGGTACCGTCGCCGCCGAAGATCAGGGTCGCGATGATTCCAAGAGCGATCAGAAGCGTTGCGATTCCGATAAGCAAGTCTTTCATAGTATGCCTCCTATGATACATAGTCTCGATCATTGTCAGATGCTTTGCAATAGCATTATATAATATTATCGACATAAAAACGCCGTTGATTTAGAGGATTATCGATCTTTCTTTCTGAAAAAGGATATTTTCTTATCTTAGCAGCACTGCCGGGCCTTTGGCCCCAGAGCGCGCAAAGGCTCCGATGCCATCCGGCAGCTTGATAGAAAACGAAAAGATCCGGACCGCCTTCGTTTCAAGCGATGCGATCCGGATCCTTTGGCGTTGGTGCGGATAACAGGGATCGAACCTGCACGGGATTACCACAGGAACCTAAATCCTGCGCGTCTGCCAGTTCCGCCATATCCGCATGGTGCGGCTGCCGCTGCAGCCCTTTTGACCGGGTTATTGTATCATTTATTCCGGCGCTTGTGAAGAGACTCCGCAAGAACCTCGCTCCGGGAAATCGAACCGGACAAAATAAAAACCGGATCTGACGGATTATCAGAACCGGTTTTCTTTTGGTGACCCGTACGGGAATCGAACCCATGTTACGGCCGTGAAAGGGCCGTGTCTTAACCGCTTGACCAACGGGCCGCAAATAACCGGCAACGTGCTATCCTCCCGGGCAGCTTCCCACCAAGTACTTTCACCGCAG
>JABUTE010000136.1 GCA_021443825.1 Bacillota bacterium | reverse complement strand
CAGCGGTGGTCTGCTTCGGCGAGACCGGCCGTCCCGAAAGCTATATCACCTTAAGCCAGCCGGGCCTGCTGGGCTTTACCGTCGACCTGGTCGACCTGTCGAAAACGAAAAGCCTTGATGGTTACGATCTGCTCTATCTGGAAGAAAGCCTCGCAAACGCAGGCGCTGCCCAGGCCCGAAGCCTGGTGACGGACTACGTGGCGCAGGGCGGCTACGCCATGGCAGCCAACAGCCTGTGCGACGTGTTTCCTGCCGAATTTTTCGGCGGCGGCGAATTCGAAAAGATCGCAGGCTGTCCTGACAGCCTGACCCCTGTGGAGCAGGGGGCCGATCTGAATGCCCTTGCTGCGCTGGTCACCGATTTTGCCGGTCTTTATCAGGGCTTTGACGACTACGCCGCGCTCGCTGCCCGCGATTACGGCTACGCGCTGAAGGGCGGAAGCGCCCGCGCCCTTTTGACCGCAGGCGATGAGGCGGCTATCTATGCCCTTGCCGATTACGGCGAAGGCCATGTGCTGTTTACCAATCCGCTGCTGCCCAACGGCTACAGCCCCTGTAGCCTGACCATGACAACAGAAGACAATGCCCCCGAGCGCTTCTCCAACACCACGGCCAGCTTCAACATGCTGTTTTACAACGGCTTTGCCGAATATGTCTCCAAGCAGAAATACGGCTTTGCTTTGGAAAAGGTCTACGGCTTCTACGGCGCGCCCTCCATGAGCTGGGAGCTTCATTTTGAAGAGATTACCGGCATCGAGAACGGCGGCATCAAGATCTTCAGCGAGCTGGCAAAGGAATACGACCAGGTGCCCGGCTTTACCATTACCAGAAGCAGCTACCAGTGGTTCTTAAAGGCCGAAAGCGTCAGCTATCTGCTGAACCGGAGCAGCAAGGGCCATTCCTATGAGTTCGACTATACGGAAAGCGCCTATTCCTCCGGCTCCCATGTGGCTGCCGGCGGCAAATGGATCAAGCAGGCCAGCGACATCGATGAGACTAGCTATTTTGCCGACGATCTGGTGCACAAGAGCATGGCCTATCCCCTGGCCTGCGATCTCAACCGGGATACCCTGACCGATCTGATCTGCGGAAGCCGCGACGGCAAGCTGTATTATTATCAGGGAAAGGGCTATCTGGAAGGTAAGTTCCAGACCGAAGCAGCGCAGCTGATGAAGGATCTTTCAGGCCAGCCCCTTTCCGTGCCCGGCTATTCCTCTCCCGAATACGCCGATGTCAACGGCGACGGCCTGCTGGATCTGATCAGCGGCGCGGAAGACGGCAATCTGTACTGGGCGAAGGCCAATACGGCCGGAAGCTTTTATCCCTTCGAAAAGTGGTGCAGCACCGGCATCACCGGTCAGGTCAACGTGCGCTGCGAGGATATGAACGGCGACGGAAAGAAGGATCTCATCGTCGGCTCCGACAGCAGCCGGCTGATCATCTTCTATGCAAGAACGGATGATCCGGATATGCATTTCCTGGCGCGCCGCATCGACAGCCGCAGCGCCGAAAGCCTGGACATCTCCGGCGTATGCAGCAATGCGCAGCTGGGCAAATGGCTGGCTGTCTGCCCCTGCGACTGGAACGGCGACGGCAAAACAGATCTGGTCTGCGGCACCTATCAGGGCTACATCGCCGTGCTTTTGCAGCAGGCAAACGGCTTTGCCTTCGACTCGTTCATCACCTGCAGCGAGCTGAATTATAAGGGCAATACCAACATCAAATTCGGCAACTACGCCTGCCCGCTGGTGCTTGATCTTAACGGTGACCGGGCGGAGGATCTTCTGGTCGGTTCCATGGAATACGGTCTTGCCTATCCGGTAGACAGCCCCTTCTATCCCTGCCGCACTCAGCTGCAGGAGCAGATCCGCTACGCGCAGGCAAATCATTACTACCTGGGGCTTCATTTTTATACCACCCAGGGCTCTTCCGCCCAGCGGGAGCAAAAGGAACTGGAGGCACATAAGCAGGCCCTCAGCCAGATCTACGGCATGAATACCGACGGCGTCGGCGTCAACCAGCATACCTGGTATACCAGCAGCCTGGGCGAGACCCAGTCGCTGATGGCTGCCTGGAACGCAGGGCTTTTATGGAACTCGGGCTTTGCTCCTTCCCAGGGCTTTACCACGCCGCCTCAATATGCGAAGGAAAACGCCCTGTCGCTGCCCTTCTTTTTGGATGTCAACGGCGAGGAGACGCTGCTGGTGCAGAATAACTCCGTGCTGTTGTATACCCCGGCGGAAATGTCTGCCGTGTCGGCCAAATACCGCATGCCCATGTGTCTGTTCTATCACTGCGAGTTCTGTTATCAGACCGATACGGGCGCCCGCACCATGCTGGAGGGCGCCGAAAGCTTCCGCAGAAACAACGGCTATAATTTTGTATCGGAAGATCAGATGATGAAGACCTCGGCAGCCGTGATCCACCAGACGGCGACGGCAGAGGGCGCACTTTTGGGAGACGGTCTGACCGTTGCTTCGCTTGTTAAGGATACCGACTACAAGCTGTACGACGAGGAGATCGCCGGTTCTTTGGGCGTGCGCATGGTATTTGCCGAGTATCTGGATGCTTCGGAATTTTCCAGCGATGCCTGCATGTGGGAGCGAGACGGCAATGCCATCGTCATGAGCCTTGACAAGGCTGCCACCGTCTATAAGGTGTCTGCAGAGGAGAGCCGGCTTTGGCGTGTCAATATGGCGGCCGAGATCGAGGCCCACGAGACCCGCGCCATCATCCGCTTCAAAGGCAGCGGCATGATGCAGGTGATCGTAAAGGGCGATGCCCAAACCCCGGATGCGGGATGGAAGATCACCCGCTTTGACGGAAAGACCATGTTTACCAGATACGGAGAGAATGCGACCCTGACGGTCAATTACAAATAAGCATATGTATTATAAAAAAGAGATCTGCGAGCTTCTGAAGGCACAGGGGCTCTCCTTTGAATATTATGAGCATCCGCCCCTTGTGACCATGGCCGACGAAGAGCAGGCAATGCTGCCCTACTTCGAGGAGCTTGCAAAAAACGTATTTGCCAGCGACGATAAGCGAAGAGACTATTTCCTCATCTCCGTCAGGGGCAATGGCCGCATCGATCTGAAGGCCATCGGCGCCCCCTGGGGCTACCGCCATCTGCGCATGGCCTCGGAGCAGGAGCTTTCGGAAAAACTGGGCGTGATCAGCGGGGCGGTGTCTCCCCTCAGCCTGCTGAACGGGGATGCCCGGTCGATCCGTTTTTTTATCGATTCCCGGTTTGAAGAAGGCTTCATCCGTCTTCATCCCAACGACAATACGGCAACGATCTGTATGAATGCTGCCGATCTGCTCCGCCTGCTTTCAGAGCAGGGCTGCGAGATCCATAGGTTTTAAAAGGCTGTACAAAAGTTCTTTTAAAGGAAATTACCGTTGAAACCTGTTTCATATTGTCGCTCCCGTTGCATATGCTTCGGATTTCGCGGATGAGAATCCCATTCGACCTGATACGATGATCACATTCGGAGATTTTACACTGATAAGCTCATATGGACCTTCCTCGACCAAATATAATTCTAATTTACGCGTTATGAATCGTGCCTTTGACGAATATAACAGTATCGGTTATCGACCCGGCGATTTTTAAATCTCTACTGTGCTTCCAAAGGAGATCTTTTATGCGAAGGAAAACAAAACTGATATTGGTGCATATACTGAATGATACGATGTGTGTTTTGGGTATTGTCTGTGTTTTATTCAATTTACCAATGGTATATCGCATAATAACGGCAATCCTCTGCTTTATAGATGTATTTGCCGTAATTGGGGTATCGCAATGCCCTCGCTGCGGTAAAATCGGCTTATCCAAAAAGATTTCTACTGCAGAAGAACACCGTTGCATCTATTGCGGCAGAAAACCCTGATATTTGAAAAAACTCCGAAGCGTTTGGCTTCGGAGTTCTTTGTTTTTGCCGTATGGATGGGATGCTCGTTATACGAATACGTCGTAGCCCAGCTTTAGCAGCAGCAGGGTGCAGACGACAGAGAGCATGCCGCGGATGAACTTGGGATCGTTTTTGATGGCCATGCCGGCGCCCACATAGTTGCCTGCCATGTTGCAGGCTGCGGTGATGAGGGCAAGACCCCAGATGATCCTTCCCGCAAACAGGAAGCTGACCATGGAGCTCAGGTTGCTGGCCCAGTTGAAGATCTTGGCCGTGCCGCCTGCCTTTTTCAGGTCCATCTTCAGAAACTGGCTGAAGGCGAGAATGGCGAAGGTGCCGGTGCCCGGGCCGATGAGACCGTCGTAAAAGCCGATGATCAGGCCGATGAGAAGCGAGACGAGCACGATGCGCTTTACGCTGGTCTCTTCTTTTTCGGCGCCGCTTCCGAAATCCCGTTTGAAGATCAGAAAGATGGCAACGAAGGGAAGCACGCAGACGATCAGCTTTTTAAAGATGCCGGCGTCCAGAACGAGAACGATGCGCGACGCCAGGCCTGCGCCGATGATGGCGGTGATGGCGGAGGCTGCCGCGGCCGGCCAGTTGACCTTGCCGCTTCTCATGTAGCGGATGCAGGCAACGGAAGAACCCATGCAGGCCGACGTCTTGTTGCAGGCGAAGGCGGTCTGGGCGGGAAGGCCGGTCAGCAGGTAGGCGGGAAGGGAGATGACGCCGCCGCCTCCGGCGATGGAATCGATAAAGCCGGCCAGAAAGATGGCGACGCCCAGCAGGGCAAGCTTCAGAAAACTTAAACCAAAGATCATAATTCCTCCTGCTTATTCAGCGATGCGGGCCGCGATATCGGCAAAGGTCTGGTGAATGTAGTTCTTTTCGTCCAGACAGGCGGGGGTTCCCAGATTGTTGCCTGCATGGATGGCAGGGTCTTCGGGAACGATTCCGGCCAGATCGGTCTTCATGACCGACTGGATCGCATCTGCACTGGGAACCTTATTGCTTTCCCAGAACAGGGGGGTGACCCGGTTGATGGCATAATAGCGCTCTTCGACGCCAAGGCTTTCCAGCCTGCGGTTGACCGTGTCGGAATTGCGCAGGGAAACATAGTCCATGGTCAGCACGACCAGCGCCTTGTCGCATACCGGTGTCAGGCGGCAGAAGTCGCTGCCGATGCCTGCCGGCGCGTCGACGAGGATCCAGTCGAAGCTGCCGCGCAGCTTGGAAAAAAGCATGCGGATATGCTGGTCGGTGAGCCCATCGATGCCCCGGAACTGGGGGCAGGAAAGAAGATAGAGATTTTCGTCGTCGTCGCTTTGCACCAACGCCTTTGCCAGCTTGCAGGTGCCGCTGAAATAGTCACCCAGATCGAACAGGACCTTATCCTGCAGTCCGGTATAGATATCCAGATTGCGAAGACCGATATTCATATCTAATAGAAGCGTCCTTTTTTTCTTTGCCGCAAAGGCATAGCCGAGATTGACAGCGAAGGTGGATTTTCCGCTTCCGCCTTTGCCGGACGCGAGCAGTAGAACATTACCCATAAATGTACCTCGTAAAACTTGATCACAGATATTCTATCACCAGAAGCGGCTTTTCGAAAAGGTGGTTGCTCATTTTTTTCTTTCTTCCTCTGTATTTTTTTATACACGTTTGCATATATTCATTGCAATTTACAGAATTTGGAAGTATAATAGCAGCGATAGGAGAAACGACTTATGAACATCAACGACCTTCCGGTGATCCTGGCCTCCGGTTCTCCCCGAAGAATCGAAATGCTGAAGGCAGACGGTCTGGATCCTTTTGTATTAAAACCCGATTGCGACGAAACGCTGCATACTCCTCTTGCGCCCCATCAGACGGTCATGGCGCTGGC
>JABUTE010000153.1 GCA_021443825.1 Bacillota bacterium | reverse complement strand
CGGCGCACCAGGCTCTTGTTCTTTTCGAAATGCTTTTTATACTCCTCAAAGGTGGTGGCACCGATAAAGCGGATGTGGCCTGCCGACAGATAGGGCTTCAGAAGATTGGCCATGTCGAAGGAGCTTTCGCTGGAAGAGCCCAGGCCCTGAAGATTATGGATCTCATCGATGTAGATGATGGGCTTTTCTTCTTTTTCGATGACGGAAAGGATCCGCTTCAGCCGCTTTTCGAATTCGCCGCGGTACTGGGTTCCGGCCAGCACGCTGCCAAGATCCAGAGCAAAGATACGGGCGCCCTGCAGCGGTTCGGGAACCCTTCCCTCGTTCAGAAGCCTTGCCAGACCGTAGGTGATGGCCGTTTTTCCTACCCCCGGCTCTCCGATATGCAGCGGATTGTTCTTATCCTTGCGGCAGAGGATCTGAATGGTGCGCGCCAGCTCTTCTTCTCTGCCGATCAGCGGATTGACATCCTTCAGCATGTCGTTCATGCAGGGGGCATAGGTCTTTAAGTCGACCGAAGGCTCTCCCATCGGGTCTGCCGCCATGGGCCGGTAGTCATCCTCTGCATACATCGACTCGGCTTCCGCCAGCATGCCGATCAGCTCCAGCATCGAGATCCTCTGCTTCTGCATAAAATACAGGGCATACGAATCGCGCAATTTGGTAAACCCGAAGATCAGGTGCGACAGCTTGATCTCGGGGCTCTCGCTGTTGATCGCCTGCTGCTGCGCGATCCCTACGGCGTTGGCAAGCCCGGCCGATACGTCGATATCCGGCTGCGTCGAGGTCTCCATATAATCGGTCAGGTAGTCCAGCAGATCGTCCTCCAGCCGTTCTACATTTCCGCCGCAGTCTTCAAAGGGAAGAGCGAAGGTATCGTAGCCGCAGGCATTGTAGAGCACCAGCTCCGGTGTAACATATTCATAATGACTGTCCTTTGCCGCGGCAAAGGAATCCTTCATGATGCTGTCAAGCAAAATGGAAAATTTCAACGCTTATGCCTCCTCTATGGTCATACGGAAGGGAAACCCTGCCTGGCGGGCGCGCTCCAGAGCGGCCGACACCTTGGTAACGGCGATGTCGTAAGGATAGCAGCCGGCGATGCCCTTTCCGGTGATGTGCACCATCTGCATCAGCTGATTTGCCTCAGCCTGTGACTTACGAAAGATCTCCATCAGGATCATGGTCACAAATTCCATGGTGGTATAGTCGTCGTTGTGCATGATCACGTTGTATTTCTTAGGCTCCTGCAGCCGGGTGCGGGTCTTTTCTTTTACAGAGCTTTGTGTAGCCATTTGTTTTCCTTCCGTGCTATGATATAGGAACTGAATTTTATCGTATAAATAAGGAGTGTCTATGATCTATACAGGAAATCATCTGTCGTCCTCTAAGGGATATCTCGCCATGGGGCAGAACGCCCTGAAGCTGGGCGCCGATACCTTTGCCTTCTTCACCAGAAATCCCCGCGGCGGCAGCGCCAAAGAGATCCGCCAAAGCGATGCCGATGATCTGATGCGCCTGGCCGGGGAGCATCACTTCGGACCTCTTGTCGCCCATTCCCCCTATACCATGAACCTCTGCTCTGCAAAGGAGGATATCCGGGAATTTTCGCTGAATATGCTGAAAGAGGACCTGGTGCGCATGGAGGCAACTCCGGGCCAGTATCTTAATTTTCATCCCGGTTCTCACACCGGACAGGGGGCAGAGAAAGGGATCGAGCAGATCTGCAGCGCCCTCAATGAGGCCCTGTTCGGCTCCATGACCACCACGGTGCTGTTGGAGACCATGGCCGGAAAGGGCAGCGAGATCGGACGAACCTTCGAAGAGCTGCGCGCCATCATCGACGGAACCGTTCTCGGCAGCAGGCTGGGCGTCTGCCTGGATACCTGCCACATCTGGGACGGCGGCTACGATCTGCAGCACTTCGACCGGGTGCTGGATGAATTCGACCGGATCATCGGTCTGGACCGGTTGAAAGCGATCCACTTCAACGGCAGCCTGAATCCCTGCGGTGCGGCCAAAGACCGCCACGCCCGTCTGGGCGAGGGGCTCATCGACCTTCAGGTGCTGAAAGCCGTTGCACAGAACCCGCGGGTGCAGGGGCTTCCCTTTATTCTGGAAACGCCCAACGACGACGAGGGCTATGCCCGCGAGATCGCGCTGATGCGCAGCTGGTTCTAACGGCCCTTGTTTGAAACGCTGACCAACGTGTCGCCCTCATAGAGCAGGGTCATGTCGATATCGGTGCGGCCTGCCGTCATTTCCGAAAGAAAATACCGGTCTCCCTCCCACAGAGGGAGATCCTTTATTTTGTCCTTCGGGATCCATGCCAGCGTGCCCTCGCTGCAGGCGATCAACCGGGGCTTTTCGGCAAGCTGCGCCGAAAACAGATGCATGTCTTCCTGCCAGCTGTCGGAGCGAAAATGAACGGTGCCGTGGCTGACCGCCCGGGAAAGACGAATGCCGGTCTCTTCAAAGACCTCTCTGCGGTTGCATTCCTCGAGGGTCTCCCCTTCCTTAAGCTTTCCGCCGATGCCGATCCATTTGCCTTCGTTGACATCGTCTTTCTTTTTATTGCGATACAGCAGCAGCCATTCCTGCCCGCAGATGATATAGCAAAGGGTCGAGTGCAGCATAAGTTCTCCGTTCCTTAACAAAGCGATACAGCCGTATTTTTAATTATACCAAATTTATGGCGGATTGTGCTATAATCATCGGCGAGGTGAATCTAAATGAATCAATTTATCGATATTATCGGATCGCAGATGGACCTGGGGGCCTCCCGCAAAGGGGTGGATATGGGCCCTCTTGCCATCCGTCACGCAGACCTGGTGTACCGTCTTTCCTGCGGAGGCTTTACCGTAAAGGATAAGGGCGATGTGATCGTCGCTATTCCGGAAAACGCCGGTGACCCGAAGCTGCGCTATAAAAAAGAGATCTGCGCCGCCAATGAAGCCCTCTACCGCATGGTGCAGCAGACCCTGGAAGACGGTCATTTTCCCCTGATCATCGGGGGAGACCACAGCATCGCCGCAGGCTCCGTGCCTGCCGTTGCCCGGCACTACGGATCCATCGGCGTCATCTGGATCGATGCCCACGGCGACTTTAACGACGAAACCACCTCTCCCTCCGGAAATATTCACGGCATGCCCCTTTCCGCCGTCTGCGGACTTGGGCCAGATTGCCTCATCGAATATTCCCCAAGCAGAGTTTCGCCCCAAAACGTGGTGATCATCGGCGGAAGAGATCTGGATCCCCCCGAAAAAGCAAAGCTGAAGGCCAATCATGTGACCGTATTTCCCATGAGCGAGATCCATTCCCGCGGCATTCTTGAGGTCACGAAAGAAGCCGTCGCCATCGCCTCCCGCGGCACCAACGGCATCCATCTCAGCTTTGATATGGACGCCATCGAACCGGGGGAAGCCCCCGGTGTGGGAACCCCGGTGGAAAACGGCCTGTCTCTTCGCGAAAGCTTTATGGCTACCGAGATCATCCAGGCCTCCGGCAAGCTGCTGTCGATGGATCTGGTGGAGGTCAACCCTCTGCTGGATACCAGGAACCGTACAGGTATCCTGGCTGTCAACATCATCATGACAGCGCTGGGCTGCACCGATTACTAAAAAAAACTGCCATTGCCCCAGACCCTGCCCCGTGCTATAGTAAGAGCAGAACCTGAAAACCGATTCCAAAGCCGCTCCGAAGGAGGTCATCCATGAGAGTCTACCACGTAAAATATTATTGCAAAGAAGGCATGCGGGAAGCCTTTATGAAGGCCATTAAAGACGAAAAGATCGATTGGCTGTGCCAGCACGAACCGGGAAATCTGCAATACGAATATACCTATTCGGTAGATGAGCCCAACGTGCTGCTGCTCACCGAGGTCTGGGAAAGCGCCGAAGCCCTGGAGGTCCACGCCAAGACCGCCCACCTGAAGCGGCTGGCAGAGATCAAGACGGATTTCGTCAGCGAGACCGCTATCGAAAAATTCGAGGCACAGCGCATCTGATCGGCTTTGTCCATCCGGTTGCAAAACGCGAAAAAGCGCGGCTTTTTAAAGCCGCGCTCTTTTTTATGTTGCCTGTGGGATATTCTATTTTGCGCCGCCTGCCGGGCGGCTTCTTATTTTACCTTTTACGGTCGCTGGAGCGGGTAAGGAGCACCAGCCGCAGCAGCTGCAAGATCGCCGATGCCAACGCCGCAACATAGGTCATGGCAGCGGCTTTCAGCACCTTTTTCGCGCCGGAAAGCTCATCGCCTGCCAGCAGCCCGCCCGATTCCAGGATCTCCATTGCCCGGGAAGACGCATTGAATTCTACAGGAAGGGTGATCAGCTGAAACAGCACCACGAAGACGAAGAGCAGAACGCCCAGCTTCGCCAGACCGCCCAGCCCGAGAAGGATGCCGATCAGGATCAACGGCCACGACAGATAGGAGCCGATGTTTGCCAAAGGCACGGCGACGGAGCGCAGCGCCAGAGGCTTGTATTCCACCTGATGCTGAATGGCATGGCCGCATTCGTGGGCAGCAACGCCGATGGCAGCAACGGAAGAGGATCCGTAGACCGTATCCGACAGGCGTAATACCTTTTCTGTCGGGGAGTAGTGGTCGGTCAGATCGCCGCTGATATGCTCGATGCGCACATCGTTGATGCCGGCGCTGCGCAGGATCCACTGGGCTGCCTGGGCGGCGGTGATGCCTCTGCTGCTGCCGATGCGGCTGTATTTGTTATACGTGCTCTTGACATTTGCAGATGCGATCAGACAGATGACCGCCCCGATCAATACCAGAATATAGGTGGAATCGTAATACATTTTTATTCTCCGATGGTTACAAAGGGATTAACGGTATTGCCCATGACCTGAGGGAACTCGCCGGACCACTTCTCGATCTGATTGTATTTGATCAGATTATCCGTGATGCTTTCCGAAAGGATCTTGTTTGCTTCTGCTTCTGCTTCGGCCTTGATCTTGATGGACTGTGCCTCTGCCTCGGCAGCGATAACAATCTGCTTTGCTTCTTCTTCTTTCTTTACGGTCTCGTTCTTGACGCGAAGGGCCTCCTGCTCGGCAGCTACCTTGGCGCGGATCGTTGCTTCGAATTCATCTTCAAAATCGATGTCTTCGATGTTGATCGCGGTGATGATGATGCCGTTCTGCGAAAGCTGCTCACGCAGCGCCGCTTCGATGTTTTCCTGAACAAGGCTTCTGGCAGAGATCAGCTCTTCTGCCTTGTACTTACCGACCTCGTTCTTCATGCACGACAGCAGCTGGGGTGCGACCAGCTTGCTTTCTACATTGCGGATACCGATGGTGCGAATGATCTCATCCAGCTTGGAGGTATCGTATACATAGTTGACCTTGATCATGATGTTATCGACGGTCTGGGTATCGCGGGTATAGGCAGTGGTATTCAGATCGTAGACCTGCTCGGTGATATCGACCCGCTCGATGTATTCGATGTAGGGCAGATTGAAATGCAGGCCTGCATGCAGGTTGGTCGCGGTGATCTTTCCGAACCGGTACTTGACACCGACGGTGCCTTCGGCAACGGTGGTCATGGAAGAGAACACGGTAATGGCGACCAGCACCAGAACGATGATCAGGGGAAGCGCTTTTCCCACGCCTTTGCGATGCTTTTTTACATTCACGTTCATATTATTTTCGTCCATTGTGAATTCTCCTTTATTATCAACGGTTTTGATGTAGTTTATGGGAATATTTTATCCGTTTTTCGAAAAAAATATATGGTGATCCCCGCAGAATAGACCTTCTATTTGGTCTGTTTGACAGAAAATTAACAGGACGGACAGGATCGGAATGCGCTGCAGCACTGCAGGAAAAAGGAGCGGCAGCTGCCGCTC
>JABUTE010000148.1 GCA_021443825.1 Bacillota bacterium | reverse complement strand
GAAACATACCTCAAAGGACGCATCGCCGGCGCAGCCCAGAGCATAGTAGCCTGCGACCTGCACCGCTGCCATCAAAAGGATAATGAGCAGCACCTTATACAATTTTTGGCGGATCATAAGCTCCAGCACAGAGATGTATTTTTTCATCGGGGTTCCTCCCAGAAGCGGCTGATCAGGGCCAGCGCTTCTTCTTTTGTGATGCCCATCTGCCGAAGGGCGCTTGTGATGATCTGAATGTCTTCGCTGAGCAGGTCGTTTCGGATCTGCGTCAGACGCTCCTCATCGAGGGTCATAAAGCTTTTGGCCCCCGCGCGGGAGGTGATCAGCCCTTCCTCCTCCAGCAGGCTGAAGGCCTTTTGCACCGTATTGGGATTGATGCCCAGCAAGGCAGAGAGCATGCGCCTGGAAGGAAGCTCGTCTCCGTTGCGGATGGAGCCGGCCACGGCGCCCCGCTTGATATAGAGCACGATCTGCCGGTAGACGGGAAGGCTGCCCTCCGGGCGAAAATCTTCAAATGTGATCATGGATCTAACCGTATTACTCAACTAACACACTTTTCATAACCGTATTATAGAACTAATACGGTTGCAGGTCAAGCCTTTTTCTACATAAAAAGACCCCGGGAAAACCTCCCGGGGTCCTGATTGCTGTATCGAACTGATTTTTGGGGGCCCGCCGGCATAGGGCTGCCGGAACCCCGAACGGTGCCTTTTATTCGAAGCGGCCCTTCATCCGGATCTCGTGATTCCATACGGCCACCTTGCCTCTTGCAAAGAGACTGGTGATGTTCAGCTCGTCGTCCAAGACCAGCAGGTCGGCATCGGCGCCTACCCTGACGCAGCCCTTGATACCCTCTTTGGCGATCAGGGTTGCGGGCGTGGTGGTCAGCAGCTTGATGGCCGTGGTCAGTTCCATGCCATCCTTGACCAGCGCCTTGATGGTCTTATGCAGGAACTCGGGAGACGCATAGGTGAGACCGATGCATTCGCCCTTGGCATTGAACTTGGGCTGGCTTCCGAAGGCATCGGAGGAAATGGAAACATGATCGGTGGTGACCCCCTCCTGATCCAAAACGTAGTGAAGAGTCTTTACCATCTTTTCCAGACCGGCATCCTCCGAAGGCGCCGTAAAGTCGATGTAGCCGCCCCGTCTTACCAGCTCCACGCCCTGATCCATCAGCGCATGGCTTCTTGCCATATGGGTGGGAAGAAAGTTCTTAATGGGAACATCGGAGTGATCCAGCGCATAGAGGATGGGATCCAGCATGCCCTTTCCGGTGCCCATGTGCATGGTGACCAGGCCTGCCTTGCCGGACAGCAGTCCGCCTCTTCTGGCATCGGTCGCCAGGTCGATCAGATCTTCGCCGCTGGGGTTGTTGCTTCTGTGGTCGGATACGGCCAGCTTGACACCGATAACGGGATCCAGCATCATGATATCCTTTTCTACCTTACCGGTCATGGTAACGGGGGGATAAGCATAGGAGCTGGTGAGGCAGTAGGCCGTAATGCCCTCTTCAGTAAGAGCTCTTGCCTTGGTGACCAGATTTTCCATGCTTCTGGTGATGCCGTCGGTGCCCAGAAGACCAAGCACGGTGGTGATGCCGTTGGTGGTAAAGGCCGTCAGGAAGGATTCGGGAACGCGGGAGGAGGGTCCCAGCTCGCCGCCGCCTCCGGTGATATGAACATGAAGATCGATATAGCCGGGCAGCAGTTTCTTGCCCTCCAGATCGTAGACCTCAAGTCCGGGAATACCGGAAGGCTCGATGCAGTCTTCGATGGCGCAGATCTTTTCGTCTGCAATGAGAATGTCCTTTTTGCCGATATGCTCGGGAGCGTAAATATCAGCATTCTTGATCAAGCGGATCATATTGACCTCCTTATAAATAGCGATGCATATTACAAAAAAGACCCGCCGTCGGCAGGTCTTAATTTATCGGATCGGTATTCGATATTATCCCATCATTACGAGAACGAGAGAAAGGATAATGAACACTACTGCAGATGCAATAGTGATCTTTTCGAGAATAGCTTCATATCCCTTGCTCTTTTTCTTTCCGAAAAGCTGTTCTGCACCACCGGCGATGGATCCGGAAAGACCGGCGCTGTTGCCGGACTGGAACATTACGCTGAGAATGAGAGCAAGACAAGCCAGACCGAGTATAAGCTGTAAAAAGATTCTCACTTCTATGCCTCCTTGTTTTACTGGTAACTATGAGATTCTAACATAGAGTTATGATCTGCGCAAGTCAATTATTTAAAATAATGCGGAATTCTGACAGCGCAGGCGACCGGGGCACCGAAGCTACCGTGTCGTCTTTTCGGAGTGGCGCTCCGCCCTGCCCTTTGCTGCAGTCTTTTTCGAAACAGGCGCCAGCTGATCCAGCGCCAGCTCAAACCAGCACAGCAAAGCACCGGAAAACAGCAGCCCTGCGAGAATATCCGTTGCCCAGTGCACACCGGACATAAAACGGCTGACCACCAGAAGAATGGCACAGACCCAAAGGCAGTATTCGAACAGGCCGGCCCGGCTGTTGCGCCCGCGGCGCTCCAGCAAAACAGCGCTGAGAAAGACGGTGACCGCCAGCAGGGTATGGGAAGACGGATAGGAAGGCTCCGGCTCTTGCGAAAGAAGCACCGGCCGGTAGTTGATCGCCAGCTTGTCGAACAGCACGTAAAAGAAGGCAACCGCTGCATAAAGGCCTCCCAGAACCAGAATATCCCGGTCGACCTTAGAAAGGCTTTTGCGTTTGAGAAGCTGCAGCAGTCCGGCCAGAGCATAAAGACCCATCACCGCCAGCGCCAGATAGCCGGTGATCTCGCTGATCATATACCAGCCATAGCGAAAGCCCAGGGCAGACGCAACGGCGCCGTTCAATGAGGCCAAGCCCACCACGCTTTCGTTCGGACCGATGGGCTGCACATCCGCCGTCATAACAAGTACTGTAAAGATCGCAAATGCCGCCGAAAGAAGGCATGCGCGTATGGTTTTGTTTTTCATCGTTTTCTGCTCCATGCAGATCAATAATTCAGGATCGCCGCAAAATCAGCAGCCTTCAGGCTGGCGCCGCCGACCAGAGCTCCGTCGATATCGCCCTGCGCCATCAGCTCTGCGATGTTATCGGGCTTGACGCTGCCTCCGTACTGAATGACGGTGCCAAAGGATACCTCCTGACCCTGCACTCCCTCGATGACGCCCCGGATAAAGCCGCACATCTCCTGTGCCTGCTGGGGGGTCGCCGTCTTGCCGGTGCCGATGGCCCAGACAGGCTCGTAGGCAACGACGACCTGCTTTGCCTGATCGACGGAAAGGCCGCAGAACACATTGCTGACCTGAATGCCCACCGTCTCAAAATGCAGGCCCTTTTCTCTTTGGGCAAGCCCCTCGCCTACGCAGACGATGGGGGTGAGCCCCTCTTCGATGGCCTTGATGGTCTTGCGCAGCACCGTTTCATCGGTCTCTGCGAAATACTGACGCCGCTCTGAATGGCCGATGATCACACCGTCCACCCCGAGCTCCTTCAGCATGGCAGCCGAGATCTCGCCGGTATAGGCGCCGCTGTCTTCAAAATGCATGTTCTGGGCAAATACCGCGATATCGGTATCGGCCAGCGCCTGCTTTAAAACAGCCAGCTGGGTAAAGGGCGCTGCGATGGCAGTACGCACCCCTTCCCTTTGAGGCATGCTTTTCAGCTCCTGTGCAAAGCGCTCTGCAGAAGAGCAGCTCATATTCATCTTCCAGTTTCCTGCGATAAATGGGATCCTGTTCATGAAACTCTCCTATTTGTCTTCCAGTGCGGCAACACCGGGCAGCACCCTGCCCTCCAGATATTCGAGAGAAGCTCCCCCGCCGGTGGAAACGTGACTGATCTTATCTTCCAGGCCGAACTTCTTGATGGCAGCTGCCGAATCACCTCCGCCGACGACGGTAACAGCGTCGCTTTCCGCCAAAGCCACAGCAACGGCTTTTGTTCCGCAAGCAAAGGCATCCATCTCAAAGACGCCCATGGGGCCGTTCCAAAGCACGGTTCCGGCCGTCTGAACAGCCTCTTCGTACAGGCGGATGGTATCGGGGCCGATATCAAGGCCCATCCAGCCGGCAGGCATTTCCCTGCTGGCAGCGAACATGGTAGCGCAGTCTTCTGCGAACCTGTCGCCCAGCTTGCTGTCGACGGGAAGCAGGAACTTCACATGCTTTGCCTGCGCCTTTGCCTGCAGCTCCTTCGCCAGCTCCAGCCGGTCTTCCTCACAAAGAGAATTGCCGATCTCGCAGCCGTTTGCCTTCAGGAAGGTATAGGCCATGCCTCCGCCGATGATGATGGTGTCGGCCTTTTCGATCAGGTTTTCGATGACGGCGATCTTATCGGATACCTTGGAGCCGCCCAGAATGGCAACGAAGGGCCGTTTGGGCTGATCGACCGCCTGCCCCAGGAACTGCAGCTCCTTTTCGATCAGAAAACCGGAGACCGCCGGCAGATAGGAAGCGATTCCTGCAGTGGAGGAGTGGGCTCTGTGTGCAGTGCCGAAGGCATCGTTGACATAGATCTCGGCAAGGGAAGCCAGCTCTTTGCTGAAGTTTTCGCCGTTCTTTTCTTCTTCGGGGCGAAAGCGCAGATTTTCCAGCAGCATCACCTGCCCGGGCTGCAGCTTTTTTGCCATGGCCCGGACGGTCTCGTCGACCACCAGATCGGAGGCGGCAAAGACGACCTCCCGGTCCAGAAGCTCTGCCAGATGGTCTGCCACCGGCTTTAAGGTATAGTCGTGATCGGGCTGGCCCTTGGGTCTTCCCATATGAGACATGAGAATAACAGCGGCGCCGTTTTCCAGCAGATAGCTTACGGTGGGAAGCGCAGCAGTCATGCGAACGTCATCGGTGATGACACCGTTCTTCATGGGTACGTTAAAGTCGACACGAACGATGACCTTTTTGCCGTTCACATCGATGTCTCTTACTGTCTTCTTCATGATGATCTCCTTTAAAAACAATTGAAATGATGGATACCGTTCTATATATACGCCCCAAGGGCGCAGAATCCTTTTCTTAAGAGCAGGGACCTGTGTGCAAAGACTTATTCCAGCCCGGGAAAGCCCATCTGCCGAAAGGCTTCAAATACCACAACGGCCACCGAATTGGAAAGATTCAGAGATCTTGCCCGGGTGTTTTCGCTCATGGGAATGCGGATGGCCATATCCTGATGGGCCTGGATAAAGGGACGGGGAAGCCCTGCCGATTCTTTTCCGAACAGGATCATATCCTCATCCTGAAACCGGGCTTCTGTATACAGACGGGCGCCTTTTGTGGTGCTTAAAAACATGCGCCGCCCATCGTATTGCTTTAAAAACGCGTCGAAGCTGTCGTGGTATTCGATCTTTACATAAGGCCAGTAATCAAGACCTGCCCGCTTCAAATGGCGGTCATCGGTCGAAAAGCCCAGAGGCCTTACCAGATGGAGCACCGAATCGGTGATGGCGCAGGTCCTTGCGATATTGCCGGTATTGAAGTGGATCTCCGGCTCCACCAGCACGATGTGAAGGGCCATTTACTTCACCCCGTTCTTTTTGCAGATCCCGTCCAGGCAGCAGCCCTCGCAGGCCGGCTTTCTGGCGCTGCAGACTCTTCTGCCGTGCCAGATGATGGCATGATGCAGCTGGGTCCAGTTCTCTTTGGGAAGCACCTTCATCAGCCGCTCTTCTGTCTTGACCACATCGGTCTCTTTGGCAAAGCCGATGCGGTTTGCCAGCCGAAACACATGGGTATCGACCGCGATGGTGGGAACCCCGAAGCATTCGCCCAGCACCACATTGGCTGTCTTGCGGCCTACTCCGGGCAGGGTAACCAGCTGCTCGAAATCACCGGGCACCTGACCGCCGAACTGCGACACCAGCATTTGGGAAAGCCTTTTCACATTGGCCGACTTGGTCTTATACATGCCGATATGGTGAATATA
>JABUTE010000058.1 GCA_021443825.1 Bacillota bacterium | reverse complement strand
GTAGAGCAGCGGTCTCCAAAACCGCGTGCCGAGGGTTCAAGTCCTTCTGCCCCTGCCAAAGAAAACAGATATCTTCGGATATCTGTTTTTTCATGTTTTTTGCGATTCTTTTTCAATTTTCTTCCAATTTCATCAATATATAGTATATAATAGCAGCAGAAGTGTGACAGAGGGCCTGCCGTGCCCTTGCCTGATTTTTATTTTGGAGGAACTATGGATACCAGACAGTTAGCAGAAAAGTATTTTGATCAGATGGTCGAAACAAGAAGGATCATCCATCAGAATCCCGAACTGAGCAATAAAGAATACGAAACGACAAAGCTGATCACCGATCAGCTGACCGCCTGGGGCATTGAGATCGCCGATATCGGTCTGAATACCGGCGCCATCGGCATCATCCGCGGCGCAAAGCCCGGAAAAAGCATCGGCATCCGTGCCGACATCGATGCCCTTCCCATGCCCGAAGAGACCGGGCTTCCCTTTGCATCGAAGAATCCCGGCGCCTGCCATTCCTGCGGCCACGACATTCATACCACGACCCTGCTGTATGTGGGCAAAATGCTCAACGACATCAAGGATGAGCTGGCCGGCGATGTGATGCTGCTGTTTCAGCCGGCCGAAGAGGGCGGCGGCGGTGCTGCCCAGATGAAAAATAAAAAGTATTACGAGGTTATGAGCCCCGATTGCTATGTTTCGCTGCACGTTTCGCCTGCGATTCCCGTGGGCAGCATCGGTGTCAAGTACGGTGCCTCCGGCGCATCGGCCGACGGTCTGACCATCACCATCACCGGTAAGGGCGGCCACGGCGCTCATCCCGAGGCCCACATCAACCCCATCACCATCGCCGCTTATACCATCACCCAGCTGGAGACCATCATCGCAAGAGAAAACGATCCCCAGATGCCTGCTGTTCTGACCATGGGCTCCATTCACGGCGGCACCAAGGGCAACATCGTTGCCGATCAGGTCACCATCGAGGCCACCATGCGCACCCTCAATCCTCAGCTGCGCCTGGATATGATGGCTGCCGTTAAGCGTATCGTCGAGGGCTGTGCCTCCACCATGAGAGGAAAGGGAGAGGCCGTCTTCAGCAAAGACGGTGTGCCCGTTCTGTATAACGACGAGACCGTTACCAAAATGGTCCACGAAGCGGCCGAGAAGGTGCTGGGCGAGGGCCATGTGATCGTCTCCAACAAGCCCTCCATGGGCTCGGAAGACTTTTCTGTCTTCATGGATTACGGCCCCGGCATGCAGTTCTCTGTCGGCACCAAGAACGAAGATCCCAATTCCTCCATCGGCATTCACAATGCCCGCAACGTTTTCGACGAAGGTGCTCTGCTGACCGGTGCGGAGGTCATCGTTCAGACTGTAAGAGATTATCTCAAATAGGCGGCTCCCGAAATACCTGAAACCATCGATACTTAAAGCCTGCAGCCATGCGCTGCAGGCTTTTTATGCTGTCGGGTGCCTGTCATCTATCTGCAAACGCATAAAAAACTTCACTTAACCGTCATAATCGGATGCTACAATCAAAGATACGCCCATACAGCCGGAGCTTCCGGCGAGAAGCGCAAGCAGAAAGGAGGCAGTCTCCATGCCCGAGCGCGATAATTCCGTTATGCGGCTGATCCGCAAACCTGTGAGCGGGGTCTTGAAGTTCATCTTCAGCCGCGCTCTTTTGTTTCTGCTGCTGATCCTGGTCGAGCTGGCCCTCCTGTATTCCATTCTTACCTGGTTTCGCAGCAATCTGATGCTGTTTACCGCCATTCAGCTGCTTTTGATGATCGGCGTGTTCTTTTATCTGTGGAACTGCACCATGGATGCTACCTCGAAAATGACCTGGCTTCTGGTGCTTGCCATCGTTCCGGTGCCGGGCAGCATTCTGCTTCTGTATACCAGGACCGATATCGGCCAGCGCTTCGTTCGGCGAAGGCTGCTGCAGTTTACGGCTCTTTGCCGCCGCAAGCTGGTGCAGGAGCCGTCCCTTCTGAAGGCTCCGCAGATCCTGGAATCCGGAACCGAATCCCTTCATCATTATCTCAACCGCAGCGGGGCCTATCCCCTTTACCGCAATACGCAGACTCAGTATTTTTCTTCCGGTGAAGCCACCTTCGATGCCATGCTGGAAGAATTGCGCAAGGCCGAGGAATTCATCTTTCTTGAGTTTTTCATCATCGCAGAAGGGCAGATGTGGGGGCAGATCCTGCCCATCCTGGCAGAAAAAGCCGCCGCGGGGGTGGATGTGCGGGTGATGTACGACGGAATCTGCGAGATCACCACTCTTTCCTTCGATTACAGCCGGCGGCTGCAGCGTCTGGGCATCAAAAGCAAGCCCTTTTCCCGTCTGCGCCCTCTGGTCACCACCACCTACAACAACCGCGATCACCGAAAGCTCCTGGTCATCGACAACAAGGTCGCCTTTACCGGCGGCATCAATCTGGCCGATGAATACATCAACCGCATCGACCGGTTCGGTCACTGGAAGGATGCCGCCGTCATGGTGAAGGGTGATGGGGCCACCAGCTTTACAGCCATGTTTCTGCAGCTTTGGAACATCACCGAACGGGAGCCCGTGTGGGATCCTTATCTGCAAAAACAGGCAGCCCCGGCAGGGGATGGCTTCGTCATGCCCTACGGAGATTCTCCGGTGGATCCCTACCGGGCCGGCGAAAACGTCTACATCGATATTCTCAGCAGGGCCCGCAGCTACGTCTATATCATGACTCCCTATCTGGTCCTGGACAACAAGCTGGAAAACGCTCTTCTGTTCGCCGCCCAAAGAGGAGTCGATATCAGGATCCTTCTGCCCGGGGTTCCCGACAAGAAGCTGACCTACGCCCTGGCCAAATCCCATTACCGGCAGCTGCTGTTCTCGGGGGTCCAGGTCTATGAGTATACCCCCGGCTTTCTTCACGGAAAGGTGTTTGTCAGCGACGACGAAAAAGCGGTGGTGGGCACCATCAACCTGGATTACCGCAGCCTGTATCATCATTACGAGTGCGGCGCCTATCTGTATGGCTGCAGCTGCATCGCCGATATTAAAAAGGATTTTGAAAATACCTTAAAGCAGTGCCGCCGGGTGACGCCGGAGACCATCCGCAATGAAAGGCTCTTTTACAAGGTGGCCGGGGCTATCGTGAAGCCCTTTGCTCCATTGCTCTAATAGCTTTCCTGTGGAGGCGCAAGAAAAAACCTGCAGCCTGCTGCAGGTTTTTGCACTTATGAAGGTGTTTCGGTCTTACTGAAAGCGGAATTCGTTGGGGTCCTCTAAGGAGAGCACGAAGGCCTTCAGCAGCTCCATGGTCTGAAGCATATCCCTTTCGTGGACGATCTCTTTTGCGGAATGGCAGTAGCGGGAGGGAATGGAGATGCCGGAGGTGGGAACACCGCTTCCGGCCTTGTAGATGGCGCCGGAATCGGTCCCGATGCCCATGAACACATCGTCCTGATAAGGAATGGAATTTTCCTTTGCGACCCTGCGCAGCTTTTTATAGACAGAAGGAGTGGCTGCGTAGCTCATGTCCAGCACCTTGATGGCAGGGCCCTTGCCAAGAGCGACGCCTCTGTCCATCATGCCCATCAGGCCTGCTTCCAGCGTGTCTCTTGCGGGGGTGGTATCGATGGCCAGGGCGCAGTCGACGGAAACGGCATCGGTAAGGGTCCTTGCGGCCACCTCAGCACCGATCAGACCGACCTCTTCGCGAACGCTGAAGACGGAGTAGACGGTTCCCTTTACACTGCTGAAATCCAGCTCCTCGTACAGCTTGATGAGGCAGGCGCAGCCGGCTCTGTCGTCGAAGGCATGGCCCAGCCACTTATCCTTGCCCAGCTGGGTGAGGGGTGTGGTCCAGGTGATGGGATCTCCCAGCTCTACGCCCATGGCGCGGGCTTCCTCGGCGCTGTCTGCACCGATATCGATGTAAAGGCTCTGGTAGTGGTTGACCCGATCCTGATTGTCGAACCGTCTCAAATGGGCGGGAATGGAGCCGATGACGCCCTTTACCGGACCGTTGTCGGTGGAGATGACCACATCCATCAGCGGAAGGGTGCGATCGTCCTGGCCGCCGCGCAGCTCAAAGCGCACGAACCCGGTAGGCTCGATGCGGGATACGTAAAAGCCGACCTCATCGGCGTGGGCGCACAGCAGCAGGTTGGGGCCGCTTTGGTCTCCTTTTTTTGATACGATCAGATTGCCCATGGTGTCGACGGTCATGGTGTCGACCTTGCCCTGCAGCCGTTCTTTGATATAAGAGATGACAGGGTATTCGTGGGCGCAGGCGCCGGGAATGGCGGTAAGCTCGGTGAGAAGCTGTTTCATAGGACCTCCTGTGAAAACTACGTCGGTTTGTGAAAAAAAGCTTGCATTTTGCAGGAAACGAGAGTATTATAACCCTTGCGCGTCACGGCTGACAAGGACAAAAATTGTACGAAAATCCGTTGACAAAACGGAAGAGACTTGTTAATATTTTACCGTTGTGTTGCCTTGAAGGAGGTAACGGCTCCGGGGTGTGGCGCAGTTTGGTAGCGCGCCTGCTTTGGGAGCAGGATGTCGCAGGTTCGAATCCTGTCGTCCCGACCATTGCGCGGGTGTGGTTCAATGGTAGAACTTCAGCCTTCCAAGCTGATAACGCGGGTTCGATTCCCGTCACCCGCTCCAGCGCTTAGAAATGCCGTCCGTATGGGCGGCATTTTCTGTATAAATGCAGCGAAAAACGTGCCATACGCTGGGTTTTTGGTTATAATTGCTGCTTACGCGCGCCCATGGCTCAATGGATAGAGCATCGGACTTCTAATCCGGCGGTTGCAGGTTCGAGTCCTGCTGGGCGCGCCATCTTTCTTGAAGAAGGATGTTGAAGCGCTTTGCGTTTTTACTCAGGCGTCCTGCTGGGCGCTTCGTTGTTTTTTGAGAGGACTGCACATGCATTCACCGATCAGTGGACGTAACTTTTTGAAACTGCTCGATTTCAGCAGCGAGGAGATTCGCTTCCTTATCGATACCGCTAAGGAATTCAAGCGCAAGAAGAAGGCGGGCGAGTCCCATCGCTATCTCGAGGGCAAGAACATCGTGCTTCTGTTCGAGAAGACCTCGACCCGTACGCGCTGCAGCTTCGAAGTTGCTGGCCATGATCTGGGCATGAGTGTGACCTATCTTGATCCGAAATCCTGCCAGATGGGCAAAAAGGAATCTATTGAGGATACCGCCCAGGTGCTGGGTCGCATGTTCGATGGCATCGAGTATCGCGGCTTCGGTCAGGAGATCGTCCAGTGCTTGGCCGACAACGCGGGCGTGCCTGTATGGAACGGCCTGACCGACGATTTCCATCCGACCCAGATGATCGCCGACATGCTGACCATCGAAGAGAACTTCGACACCTGCTTTGGCAAGAAGCTTGTCTTCATGGGCGACGCGCAGAACAATGTGGCGAACAGCCTCATGGTGGTCTGCGCCAAGATGGGTATGCATTTTGTAGCCTGCGGCCCTGCTGAGCAGATGCCCGCTGCCGATCTGGTTGCTACCTGCACGGAGCTCGCTGCGCAGACTGGTGGTAGCGTGACCCTGTGCGAGGACCCCATCGAGGCATGCACAGGCGCTCATGTGATCTACACCGATATCTGGGTTTCCATGGGTGAGCCGATGGAGCTCTGGGCGGAGCGCATCCGTCTGCTGAAGCCCTATCAAGTCACCACTGAGCTGTTGGATGTCATGGCTCCCGACGGCATCTTCCTGCATTGTCTGCCGGCTTTCCATGACTTGGGTACCGACATCGGTCGTGAGATCCAGGAGCAGTTCGGCCTGAGCGAGATGGAAGTGACCGACGAGGTCTTCCGCGGACCGCGCAGTCGTGTGTTCGACGAAGCCGAGAACCGCATGCATTCCATCAAGGCCATCATGTGGGCCACTTTGACTGAGGACTAATTCGGCAGTGAACTGCCGCTGATTGGGGACTGGCTGGC
>JABUTE010000278.1 GCA_021443825.1 Bacillota bacterium | reverse complement strand
TCTTGTTAGCCCTCATACATGGGCTTATAGCTTCCGTCATTGCGCTGGCGAAATTCGTTTTTGATCTTTTCCAGTTCTTCGGGCATGGTGAGGATATCGTAAGCCGTAAGAGCTGTTGCCTTAGCAGACCATAAGGCACCTTTTTTTCCGATGGACGAGCCGGTGGAAGCCGCCGCCTGCCAGGTATGAGGAGCTACACCGATGGGCCAGCAGGTGGTATTGATCAGATTCATGGGCATGATGTAGCTGACATCACCTGCATCGGAAGAGGCATACACAGGCAGGCTCTTCCAGAAATCGCGGGGCGCCGCACCGGAGTGGAGGGGCGCGTCCGTACCGTACAGAGCCTTCTGCCTGCTGAGCAGCGCCGGGTTCAGAGTCTCCTGAAGCTTCGCAGCGAAGGCAAGCTCCTCCTGTGTATACTCGGTGGGCGGAACCAGCAGCATGTTCTTATGGGTCAGATCGGCAAAGGCATGGTTGGTCAGCATCTCGCAGCAGCCGCAGACCAGCTTTGCCTCTACTTCCGTTTCGGTGGCTGTCGCAGCGCCCTTTGCGCACTTGATGACGCGGGCTGCCGTCTCCTTTACATCGGTGATGAAAGGTGCTCTCACATAGTACCAGGAGTTTGCCTGGGGATGGACGATGTTGGGAGCATAGCCGCAGCTGTCGGTGGTGTAGTGGATCCGGGTTCCGTCGATCACATGCTCGCGCAGGTATTGGACCGCTACATTCATGATCTCGACAGCATCCAGAGCGCTGCGTCCGTTCTGGGGAGCAAGGCCTGCATGAGAAGACAGCCCCTTAAAATAGAACCGGTAGGAGGCGCTGGCCAGATAGGCCTTGTCATAGACCGTATTTCCGTCGGAGGGATGCCAGCTGAAGGCGATGTCGCAGCCGTCAAACATGTGATGATAGGCCATCTTGACCTTGCCGGAGAGCAGTTCCTCTTCGGGGCAGCCGTAAAAGCGCAGGGTGCCTGTAAGACCGTCCTGCTCCATCACCTTTTTTAAGGCGATGACACAGGCCGCCGTTCCCGAGCCAAGCAGGTTATGGCCGCAGCCGTGCCCGGGACCGCCCGAAACGATCTCTTCTTTCGTTGCCGACACCTTCTGGGAGAGTCCCGGAAGAGCATCGTATTCGCCCAGGAAGGCCAGCACAGGGCTTCCCGTTCCCCACTCTGCGATAAACGCAGTGGGAAGCTTATCGTTGACGGTGACCGTAAAGCCTTCTTCAGCCAGCATCGCCTTCAAATAAGCGGGGCCAAAGTCTTCTGTTCCGCCGACCTCGGGATGATCCCAAAGCTGCTGGCAGGAAGCATCCAGCTTATCCTTCATACCGTCAAGAATTAAGAGCAGATCTGATTTCGCCATGATTGGAACCTCGTTTCTAAACAATCAAATGAAAGCCTTATATCGTCACTATATCACAGATCCTAAAAGAAATGCATCACTTAGTGCGCATGATCTCCACGATCACCTCTTCTGTTTTGACCATGCCCGGGCTTGCGATGCGGCCCATGCTGCGCATGGTCTCCTCGGGGGAGGCGCCGTTGATCCCGTGGCAGCTGTCGATGGCGATCCCCTTCAGAGCAAAATCAACGGCACGGAAGGCGGCATCCACCGCCACGATGCTCTTCATGGTGCAGCCCTGATTGCCCCCGTCGCAGATCATGCCGGTGATGCCAGAGGCCATGTTGCGGATCACCATGGCAAGGGTATTCTCATCGGCACCCTGCAGATAGGCAAGGCCGCAGGCCATACCGGTGCCGGCAGCGATGCCGCAGCCGCAAAAGGCCGAGAGGCGGCCGGAGTATTCTTTGATATACATGCAGACAAGACAGCTGAGGGCTGCTGCACGCAGCAGCTGTTCTTCGGTGCACCGGCCTGCCTGATAGACGGCATATAAGGGCATGGTGGCGATGATGCCGTGGGCGCCGCTTCCGGTAATGCTCATTGCCGGCTTGGAAAGACCGATGACCCGGGCCTCGATGGCGCCGGAGCTGTAAAGCTGAGCCATCTTTTGCAGGTCGCCGGAGATCAGCTGACTGCCGTTGCTTTCGTAAAGGCGTGCGGTAAATAACGCCCGGTCGCTGGCGAGGCCCTGCAGAAGCAGTTCATGATTCATGGAAAACGCATCCCGTATGAAGGCGAGATCTTCCGCCGGAACCTTGTTTACATAAGACAGAATGTCGGAAAAGGAATGCTGATGGATCAGGGCCGGAACATCCTCCTGTGAGGAGGCTTCTTCTGCTATTTTGGGCACGGCGCCCTGCAGCACTGCACCGTCTTTCATGATACAGGCGATATGCGTATGAGAGCCGGTGATATAAACAGCTGCCCAGTGGCCCTTTGCCCGGACTTTCGCCTCAATATAAATGGTCGAGCTGATATGGCTCAGCTGTGCCGTGACGCAGCCGCCTTTTACCAGCTCCTGCGCTTTCGCATTATCATCTTCCGTGATATTGGCCAGAGACTCCAGCCCCAGCGATGCATCGGCACTGACCGCGCCAAGCGCCGCCGCATAGAGGTTTCCTACAAAGGGAGAATTGGGAATGCCGCAGGTATAAGCATTCTTATACATGCCCGAGTTGAGCCTTACGAGGACCTTTTCGGGCATGCAGCCCAGCACCTCCCTGGCACTGGCTACGGCAAAGGCGATAGCCCCCGGCTCGGTAACGCCCAGAGCAGGCTTCATATCGCTTCGGATCAGTTCAGTAAAAACATCAAAACAGCTCATAATTCACCTCACAGCGATCATTATATGCCGGTAATTCGGCCATATGGCCGCCGGCAAGACACTTTTCAAAAAGATAACAGCAATAGCATCCATTTGTGCAGCCCAAGCACCCATGCGTTTGCTTGCACCGATCAATACCATTATAGCGTCTCTGCGTAAAAAAACACCGGAATCTTTCGATTCCGGTGTTTGAGGATCTGACAAAATTCGTTTTACGAAACAGCCTGATTACTTCATCTGCTTTGCAACTTCTTCTGCGAAGTTTTCCTGCTTCTTTTCCAGACCTTCGCCTACTTCGTAGCGGATGACGTGAGCGATCTTGATGTTCTTGCTTACGGTATCCAGATACTGAGAAACCGTCTGCTTGCCGTCAGCGGCCTTTACATAGGTCTGATCCATCAGGCAGATCTCCTTGAGCTGCTTGGAAACGCGTCCTTCGACAGCGCCCTTGAACATCTTGTTTTCTGCGATGGAAGCCTTTTCGGAAACGGCCAGTGCAGCCAGCTGAGAAACAGCTGCTTCGGAAAGGAAATTGGTGATGTAGTTGAAGTTGAAGTTCTTGTCGGCTCTCTTTTCTTCGAGGGTAGCAACATCCTCTGCACTCCAGATCTCGGAGACTCTGCCCAGCAGCTCATTGAGAATGGGCTTGGGAAGATTGAACGGATCGTTGAGGGAGCTTTCGATGGTGATGTTGCGAATGCTCTCCAGCTCTTCGGCAGCGATCTGATCTCTGCTTACATACTGGGGATTCATTGCTGCAACCTGCATAGCAACGTTGACCAGAGCTTCCTTTACAGCGTCGGATTCTTCACCGTTTGCTGCAACGGCAACACCGATACGGCCGCCGCCGTGAACGTAGGTAGCAACGACATCGCCGCTGACCTTAACGGCTCTGCGCAGGTTCATGTTTTCACCGATCTTTGCGATCTTGGCGGTGAGAACTTCCTGAACGGTGCCTTCTTCACCGTAAGCCATTTCCAGCAGGCTCTCTCTGCAGACGGAATCTGCATTCAGAGAGATCTGCGCCAGAGTGGCAACAAAATCCTTGAATTCTTCGTTCTTGGCAACGAAGTCGGTCTCGGAGTTGACTTCGACCAGAGCAGCAGACTTGCTGTCAGCTGCTGCAGCGACTCTTACCAGACCTTCTGCAGCGATACGGCTGGCCTTCTTGGCAGCCTTGGACAGGCCCTTTTCCTTCAGGTACTCTACAGCCTTATCCATAACGCCGTCGCATTCAACGAGAGCCTTCTTGCAATCCATCATGCCTGCGCCGGTAGCTTCGCGCAGTTCCTTTACCATCGATGCGGTTACGTTTGCCATCTTGCTTATTCCTCCTCAACTGCAGGTGCTTCCACTTCTGCTTCTGCTTCGGCAGCAGGAGCTTCTGCGAAGGATTCGCCCTGCTTTCCTTCGATAACTGCATCAGCCATCTTGCTCATGATCAGCTTGACAGCTCTGATCGCATCATCGTTTGCGGGAATGACGTAATCGACATCATCGGGATCGCAGTTGGTATCGCACATACCGACGAGGGGAATTCCCAGGATCCTTGCTTCCTTAACAGCGATCTTTTCCTTCTTGGGATCGACGATGATCATAGCGCCGGGCATACCCTTCATGTCCTTCATGCCACCCAGGTACTTTTCAAGCTTTTCCTTTTCCTGTTCCAGCTTGAGAACTTCCTTCTTGGTGAGGGCATCATAGGTGCCGTCTTCTTCCATGGTCTTGATCTGAGCCAGTCTCTTGATTCTTTCGGCAATGGTCTTGTAGTTGGTGAGCATGCCGCCGAGCCATCTCTCGTTTACGAAATACATGTCGCAGCGCAGTGCTTCGTCCTTGATCGCCTGCTGTGCCTGCTTCTTGGTTCCGACGAAGAGAACGGGCTTGCCTTCTGCTGCAACGGACTTAACGAAATCATAAGCCTCGTCGATCTTGTAAACGGTCTTCTGCAGGTCGATGATGTAGATGCCGTTTCTCTCGGTGAAGATGTAAGGAGCCATCTTGGGGTTCCATCTTCTGGTCTGGTGACCGAAATGTACGCCGGCCTCCAGGAGCTGTTTCATAGAAATAACTGCCATTTGTGTTTACCTCCCGGTTGATACTTCCATCCGCTGGGTTAATGCCGACCCTTTCGGGCACCGTAGGCATAACGGATGTGACAAATAGAATTGGGTGCAAAAAACGCACCTGAACAATATTACATCAGGCGCGTTTCGAATGCAAGTGTTAATTATTGAATTTCAAGGGTTTTTCGAGGTTTTTCAGCAGTTTTCTGCGTCGGAACTGTCCGAACCGCCGTTCAGCAGGTCGCGAAGGATCTGCCCGGCGATCATAAGGCCTGCCGTCCCCGGCATATAAGAGATGCTGGGAATGGGCCTTGCCCCCTTCACCACAGGCTCTTCATCGGAAAAAAGCACCTTGACCCCCCTTTCGATGCCTCGTTTGCGCAGCTGCACCCGCACCGATTTTGCCAGAGGATCGGTATGGGTCTTAGCGATATCGGCGATCATAAAGCGGGAAGGATCCAGCTTATTGCCGGTGCCCATAGAGCTGATCACCGGAATGCCCAGCTCCTTTGCCCTGCAGATGATCGCCAGCTTAGCCGGCACATCGTCGATGGCATCGGCAATGTAATCATAAGAGGAAAGCTCCAGCACGTCCACCGGCTTCACCCCGGGATCCTCTGAGGGAGACTCTGCGATCTTAAAGGGATAGATCTTAAGGATACAGTCTTCGTTGATCTGCTGCAGCCGGTCTCTGGCGCACAGAGCCTTCGGCTGACCGACCGAAGAGCGCAGGGCAAGGATCTGCCGGTTCAGGTTGGACTCATCGACCGTATCGAAATCGCAAAGACCGAGAGTGCCGATGCCGGCGCGGCAGAGGGCTTCTGCCACATAGCCGCCCACACCGCCCAGACCGACCACCAGGACCTTTGCTCCTGTCAGACGCTGAAGGCCCTCTTCTCCGATCATCATGGCAGTGCGCTGATAGATAGGCTTCATAAAAGTTTTCCCTTTCTTTTCAGAGAAAAACTGACCGGAAGTCCGGTCAGTTCTGCACTCTTTATTATTCTTCGACGGTGATCTCGGCCGCCTCTTCTGCAGGCTCTTCAGCCGGCTCGGCTGCAGCTTCTTCGGCAGCCTCGTCTGCAGCCTCGTCCTGGCCGGGCTCCGGTCTGGTGTAGCTTACCAGCCCTTCGTAGACCTCTTCGGTCGCGATGGAAAGAGGCTTTTCATCGGAAGCGATCAGAGCAGGCTTCTCGTCGATCAGGTCTCTTGCTCTCTTGGAAGCCAGGATCGCAAGGGTATACTTGCTGTCTACTTTTTCTTTCAGAATGTCGATAGACGGATATAACAGCATTATTGTTCCTCCTCAAAT